>JASHQJ010000377.1 GCA_030037595.1 Candidatus Binataceae bacterium | reverse complement strand
ATCTCACAGCTCGAAAAGATGCTGCCGGTCGGCACGATCGTAATCATCAAGCCGTAGCCGCGCGCGACGGTGATTGCGCTAAACCGCCGCCGCGTAATTAGATCGCGTTCGCCGCAAAAGATCCTGGAGAACGCGCCCATGGAAAACGGGTTAATACGCCTCAGCAGCTCTCATTCCGTAGCTGAAACGATTGAGCGAATTGAGGCCGCGCTTCTCGCCGCCGGTATCATGATCTTTGCCCGCGTCGATCATAGCGGTCAGGCCGCAAAGGCAGGCCTTAAGATGCGTCTGACTCAGGTGCTGATCTTCGGCAGCCCGAAAGCCGGTACACCGCTGATGGTCGCAGCGCCGACGCTCGCGATCGATCTTCCGCTCAAAGCTCTGGTTGCCGAAGATGCCGACGGCCAGGTCTCAGTCACCTACAACAGTCCCGAGTACCTGATGAATCGGCACGGCGTGCCCGCGGAGCTGATCGAAAGGATCGCCGGCGTCGGCACGTTGCTGAAGAAGGCAATCGAATCCTAGCTCTGTAAACCCCGCAACCGGGCTCGGGACACGCGGCCCATGACATCGCGCGCGGGCGGTGCAATTATCGGAACGATCCGCGGAGGTGAGTGTCATGGAAGCGACTTGCGGCGATTTCTATTGCACCCGTATCGAGGCGGTCCTGTTCGGCAAGGGGAAGGTCGCCGCACTGGGCCATGAGCTCGAGCGCCGCGACATCAAGCGCGCGCTGATCGTGACCGGCAAAACGCTCGGCCGCTCGAAACTCCTGGAGCAGGTAAAGCAGGGCGCGGGTGCCGCGATCGCGGGCGTCTTCACAGGCACCGCGCAACACGTGCCGGCATCGACCGTCAGGGCTCTCGCCGACGAGGCGCGGCGGCTCGACGCGGACGCGATGATCAGCTTCGGCGGCGGTAGTCCGAACGATTGCGCCAAGGCGGCGATCATGGCGCTGATCCGAAGCGGCGGCCGCGAAATTCCGATGTTCGCGATTCCGACCACTCTTTCTGCTGGCGAATTTACTGCGGGCGGCGGCGTCACCAACGAGGAGACACGGGTCAAAGGCGGGGTGTACGATCCGCGCCTCCAGGCGCGGGTCGTGATTCTCGATCCGACCGTCACCGTCGAGACCCCGGCGTGGCTCTGGGCGTCAACTGCGATGCGATCGCTCGATCATGCGGTCGAAAGCGCGTATTCGTCGCGTCACCAGCCGATGACCGACACGCTCTCAGCGCGCGCGATCGCGCTGCTCAACGCGCACCTGATGTCCTCGTTGACGGCGCATGGCGACGATGAACTTGAGCATCGAATGCAGTGCTTGATCGCAGCCTGGTTCTCGATTTTCGGGATGTCGAACACGCGCGCGGGCATTTCGCACGCACTCGGCCATCAGATCGGCCCACGCTGGAACGTGCCGCACGGCGTGACTTCATGCATCACGCTGCCGCACGTCATGCGCTTGATGGCCGAGATTGCGCCGGAACGTTTCGGGCCGATCGCGGAGGGTTTGGGACTTCGCTTCGATGCGGCAAATCCGAAGATGGCTGCGATGGAGTGCGCCGATCGGGTCGCCAAGTTTATCGGCCAGTTCGAAGTGCCGAATCGGCTTCGCGATGTCGGTGTGCCGCGTGAGGAGATCAGCTCGATCGCGGAGACAGTGCTCGAAGAAGTGAAACGATCCAACACGGTCGGCCGCGATATCACGTCCGCAGACTTGTTGAAGATACTGGAGGCCGCGTATTGAGGGTTTGGCAAGAAATCTAAGCGGGCGGTCTTCGGTAACTTTCTGTCTCCTCTCCCCTGACCAGGGAGAGGACTAAGGTGAGGGTCTGGCCTCGCACCCGCCACGATGCCCACCGCAACACCCTCCAGTGTTCGCGCGGCGCTCACACGGCGAGCATCGAGTCGAAGCCCATCCAGAAGTATCGCGCCATCGTGCGCGCCTCTGCCAGGAACTCCTCCTCGCGCCCGCTGCCGGTGACGAAGCGATCGATAATGCGATGGCCGCCTGCCCCGTGCTCCTTATCCGCCTCGTAGTGAACGGATAGGAAGCGCGTGTGCTCGGGGCTGATTCCGTAGTGACACTCGAGGCCTTCCTGGATCATCTTGTAGGCGGGGACCTCAATCTCCTCGCAGAGACCGATTGCCCCGACGAATCGAGGCTTCAGGTGAATGATGCGGTACATGCACGCGTTGAAGGTACGCGCTTCTTCGGAGCCGACCGAATTGGCCAACTGCTCGCGCGGCAATCCGAGCCCGCCTTCCCACAGCTCGAACAACAGGTCCGTATGCCCGGCAGAATGACTGTAAAGCCCGAGCGCTTCCTCGGCGAAACCTTTCGCTGAGCCGCGCGCGGTTCTCGGGTCGATCTCGTACATCTTGAGGTACGCGACGGCCGAGATCGGCGCCGAGTCTCGCACGGTCATCTCGTAGTGCTGAATCGGGTAGCCCTTGAGCTGCTCGCGCGACGCTTTCCCCTCATGCACGAGGCGAACGTAGGGATGCTGATCGAGCCGATGCTCGGAGACTATCCGCTCGATTTCCGCGTGGAAGGCTGGCTTGTCCATCGCTCCGCCTCCTAGTCGATTTTCGGTACCCGATCCGCCCATCGGGGACGATAGCTCAGACTGCGGCAGCCGGACAGCATCTGCGAATGTTGCGAGAGCGTCAGTCGCCGTGGTTGGCGACCTTTTGCGCTGCCGCTGCAGCAGCCGCTGCCGCCGCATGCGCCTGTGCCGCCTTCTGCTGTGCGGCGGCGCGCTTGTCACCGCGCGCGATATTGCCGGTCATCTGACGGCCCGCGGCCGCGCCGAGGTTCTGCGTCTCCCACTTCGGCTTGGCGACCTCGACCCACTTGCTGCCGTGCAGCGCGTAGGTGAAGACGAGATACTTCAACGTGCCGGTCGCGGCACCTTTGCTGCTCCCGGGTTTGTTCGGATCGTATTCAACGCCGCCCAGCTTGGCGCTGACCGTAATCTGGTGATGCGGCCCATACGTCGGCAGGTATTCGAACTTCTGTTGAAGATCGATGTACGTTTCCTTGTCGGCCTTGCGCTTGTCCTGCTCGTCGAAGTAGGCACCGGCTTCGTCCGAAAGATGGTCCTCGAGCGTCTTGATCAACTGGGGCGGCAGATCCTTCTGCTCGCGCATCGGATGGCTGAAGTCGTAGGCATGCGCACGCGGTGCGGCCGCTGATAGAAAAAGCGCGGCCGCAATCGCGACCGCGCTTATGACTGTTAGTGTCCTCATAGCTCCCTCTTCGCGAATATTATAATCCGCGGCGAGGGGCATTGCTTCACTCGCTGCCGCCGGAACCGCCGCCAGTAGTCAGGCCCCTGCCGAACGCGGACACCTGGTTCTGCCACTGCTCGCCGAATGCCAGGATCAGCACCTGCTGATTGATATGGGTGTCCTTCGACAGCGAGCGCATCGCACCGCCCCCCGACGACGCCAGCACCCGGAACGCAGCCTGCGTCTGGCGCGCGAATGCCG
>JASHQJ010000376.1 GCA_030037595.1 Candidatus Binataceae bacterium | reverse complement strand
CTGTCCTTCGCGATTAGCATCTTCATGATCCCGCGCGGCTCGGAGACCGTGCGCGTCCGCAGCACGTTTGACATCGGCATCTTCAAAAGCCGATACGCAATTCCGTCGCGCTTCGCCTCAGTCTCGTTTCTGCCGACACGCGCGAGCTCGGGATCGGTGAACATGCAGAATGGAATCAAGCGATCACGAGTCGTTCGGTGGCCGCCGTTCAGGTTCTCGTGGACGACGCGAAAATCGTCGTAGGCAACGTGGGTGAACTGTGGGCTTCCGGAGCAATCGCCCATCGCCCAGATATTCTCGGCGGTGGTTTCGAGCCGCTCGTTGACCTTGATGAATCCGTGCGCATCTAGTTGCACGCCCGTCAGCTCGAGGCCGATTCCGTCCGTGTTCGCAGTGCGGCTTGTCGCAACCAGCAGATCGGTGCCTTCGATCGAGCGGTTGCCCGAGCCGTCGGACGCGTGGACCTTGACTCGATCGCCAGACCGGCCTTCGACCTCACGCGCATGAGTTCCGAGCAGGACTTCGATCCCTTCGTCGACGAAGAGATCCTTCAGCATTGCGGATACATCCGGATCTTCATGTGCAGCGAGCTGCGGGCCCGATTCGATCACGGTCACGCGCGCGCCGAAGCGCCGAATCGCCTGCGAGAGTTCAAGCCCGACGTAGCCGCCACCCATCACGATGAGATGTTCGGGCAGGCGATCGAGATCGAGGAACTCGACGTGCGTCATCGGTTTCGCAGCCTCGAGGCCCTTGAGGTTGGGAATAGTCGCGCGAGAGCCGAGATCGAGAAACACGCGGTCGCCGGCGATGGTCCTTTTGCCGCCCTCGTTGAGATCGATCTCGACGGTTCGTGGCGCGATGAAGCGCGCGTTGCCCATGATCAGCTCGGCGCCGCTCGCCTTGGTGAGGTCGACGTGCATTTGATGAAGACCCTCGACCATAAGCCGCTTTCGGCGCCGAACTGTCTTCATGTCGATGCTGAGCGACTCGGTCTTGAGGCCGAATTCGGCGCCACGCCGCGCGAGCGATGCGACTTTGGCGGAATATACGATGTTCTTGCTCGGCAGACACGCGACATTGGGGCACGCGCCACCGAGCGCTCGGCGTTCGACCATCGCCGTCCGGCGTCCGGCGCCGGTCATCGTCCAGGCGATGAACTTGCCGGATCCGCCGCTGCCGATAACGAGATTTTCGACTTTTTCTACATTGGCCATCGGTGAAACCTCTAAAAATCATGGAGAGGCCCGTAAACCCAAAATGATACCCGCGCCAAGCGTTTGATGCTGTCGCCGACTCTTAGGTTTCACCGGCGTCGTGCCGATCCTCTCATTGATAATCAGTTTTCGCCGAACCGCTGGCGGCTCTGATGATCGCGTAAACACAAGCTCAACAAGCGACGAGCGACCGCGGCAGTTAAAATCTCAGCGCTTGACCATTATCGCTACATTAGTGTAGCGTAATAACCATGGCGGAGGTAGCGGGGATTGAGAGAACGGCGGCGCTCGAGCATCGAGGAAAGCCGAGTGGCCCGGGCAGGCCACGCAGCGCGCGCGCGGACAGGGCAATCCTGCGCGCGGCCGTCGAGGTTTTTGTAGAGCGGGGCATCGATGAAACAAGTATCGAGGAGATAGCAGAGAGAGCGAAGGTAGCGAGAACCACGCTTTATCGCCGTTGGTCATCAAAAGAGGAATTGATCGCACAGGCGATTGCCAACATGAGAGGAAATCCGGAGCAAAGCGCGATATCGGCTCGAGTACCTCTGAAGCGGTTGCCGAGTGTGCTGGCAGATGCCCTTGCGGAGATGTTCACCAATCCTGAGTTCCAAAAGGCGGCCGCACGGCTGATCGGTTCCGTCCCGACTTATCCCAAGCTGATGGAGACCTACTGGAGTAGCTACATGGAGCCACGACGAAAACTCATCGCCGGCTTGCTCGATCAAGCGCGACGTGAGGGTCTTATTCGTCGTGACGCCAATCCGGAACTGCTCATGGATCTGATCAGCGGCGCCCTCATTCATCATGCATTGTTGCGGCCTGGACGACGCGGGCGCGAGGAGATGCGAAACTATCTGATCTCCGTGCTTGATGGGCTCGGATTGACTGGCCAGCGTAGTCGATCCCCTGGAAACGGCTAGCAGCATGTTCAATTGGGACAACATAGCGCTAAGGCTCGTCATCGCGGCGCAGTTGCTCGCGATGGGTGTGGTGCGCGCGTATTTCGGCGCGCCGCGTCGCAAGCAGCAAGCCGACGCGAGTCAGGACGACATGCGCGAGCCAGCATGGCTCACCGCCACGCTCGGTTTGATCGCACTGCTACACTTTGGAGCAATCGTCGCCTACCTCCTAAATCCATCTTTGCTGCGCTGGAGCGCATTCGAGGCTGGCAACACAGTTCGCTGGATCGGGATTGCGCTGGGCTGCGTTGGGATGGTCGGTGAAATCTGGTCCGCCGTAGCTCTAGGCGCAAGTTACAGTCCTAAGCTGCAGATATCCGACGAGCATGTTGTCGTGCAGGCTGGTCCCTACCGATGGATTCGTCATCCTTTGTACGCATTCTGGCTGCCGGTGACGGCAGGATGGGGAGCGGCAATGGGCAATTGGTTCATTATCGCGAACGGGGCGGTCTTGATACTTGTGCTGGCCGCAATCCGCGTGCCTCGCGAAGAAGCGATGATGATGCAAGGGTTCGGCGAATCGTATCGCAAGTACATGACGCATACGGGCCGATTCATCCCGCGTTGGCGTCCGATGCAAGCGAAGTGAGGGCGCCGGTTTGGCGCCAAATTCCTGCAGATCACGAAGCTCGCAGATACCCGACCAGCAGTCGCGTAACATCGTCCACAAACCTTGCTGCTTTATCATCGGTGAGGATGTCCGGGCGTCGCAAGACTGCGGCGTGTGTCAGCGCTTCCACCACTGTCACTAAGACGAAGGCTGCGAGATCGAGATCGGTGACTTCGATCTCGTCTCGATGTGCCTCGAGATAGCCTCGGACCATTGCGTAGCTATCTCGTATGTTAGCCTCGATGTTTTCGAGCCGCCCAACACGTGGGACTTGTTCCGCAAGGACGCCATGAAGCTTGGGATTAACGCGGTGAGCCTCGATTGCAACCGAAACGAATTCGCGCGCCGCGACCTCGATCGGTCGCGCCGCGACCTTGACCAACGCGTCGCGCGTCACGTCTGAAATTTGTTGCGCGTGGCGGTCGATAACAGCCGCTACCAGCGCCTCCTTGCTCGGGAAGTACTGGTACAACGAACCGATACTGACGCCGGCCAGTTCGGCAATCCGATTAGTGCTCGCCCGGTCGTAGCCTTCTTTCATCAAAATGCGAGTAGTCGCTTCGATGAGAGCATCGACGGTTGAACGCGACCGCTGCTGGGAGGCCGATTTTCTTGGATTTGTGTGTAGTTTCCGTGCCATATCCATCCGCACCTGAATGCGAGTATACAATTATGAGCGATCACTTGTATTTTGTCCATACGAAAACCAGCGTCACTACGGCGTCTACGCAAGCAGGTAGCGAAAGCGTGAGCATACAAACGCCCGACTATGGTCTCGATGCTCCTCGATTCGTTCGTGCCGTCTTCTTCGTCGGCCTCGCCGCGGTAGTCCCAGGTCTCCTTCTCTCGCAATGGACCTTCGGCCGGCACGCCGGAACTGCAACCGGTCTGACTTACGCGCTTCGAATTTTCGGCTTGCTTTGTCTGATCGTCGCGTCTCTACTGTTCGCCAGCAGCCGCTTCGGTAAATTCCGTGCGCGCGACTTCCTCCTCGCGCGCTTGAAGCTTCACGGAGACGAAACCGTGCTAGATGTCGGTTTGTGGGCGCGGGCTTTTGCTGATTGCCGCCGCAAAGTTGGTGCCGCAAGGTCACGCCGTAGACATCGATATCTGGTCGCAGGTCGATCAGTCCGACAATTCGTGTGAAGCCACGCTAAGAAGTGCAATGCTGGAGGGAGTCGCGCAGCGAGTCAGCGTTCATGATGGAGACATGCGCAAGTTGCCCTTCGCCGACGGCAGTTTTGATGCCACCATCGCGCACTTCGCCATCCACCATGTTTCCACCCGCGAAGGGCGCCGCGCAGCTAGCCGTGAAATCGTGCGCACCCTCAAGCAAGGTGGCCAAGTGGCGATTTCCGACGTACACCCGTTTGTCAAATCCTACGCCGACGAGTTGCGCAAGTCGGATATGACTGATGTGGAAGTCTCTGATCTCAGCCTTTGGACATTTCCTCCCGCCCGCAACGTGACCGCGAGGAAGCCTGCGCAACGAGTCTCGCTGAAATGACCCTTCAAAAAGGGCGAGTTCTATTACGTCGATTAGGAGAAGGAACATGAGTCAGGTCGGCACGCTTAAACGGCTATTCGGCTACAAGGCAAAGACCAACGGCGAGTTTCTCGAGGCAATGCGGCACTTCGACGACGAGTCTCCTGCGAGAGAGATCGCCATCAGAGTCCTCAACCACACTTATGCTGTCGACCGGATCTTCGCTGCCAACTTGCAACGCGCCGAGCACGGATACACCTCGCCCAATCCGCTCCAGGTGCCATCGATCGAAGAACTGTCCGCGGCGATCAAGACCAGCGATCAGTGGTATATCGACTATGTATCGCTCCTGGATGAAACACAGTTGGCCGAGCGCATCGACTTTAGATTCACCGATGGCTTGCCTGCCCGTATGTGGCGCGAAGAGATGCTGATGCACGTGACGATTCATGGCGAATATCACCGGGGGCAACTCGCGTTGTTAATGATGCAAAACTCGATCACGCCGCCAGGCGATGGCTTCACGAGCTATCTACATAAGTCAGAAGCCTCAGCCCGGCGGCGGGCTAGCGGTCAAACCGCTTGACCTGACCACTACGGCATAGCTGTCGCCATGAAAGTACGCACGAAGAGCGCAAGAAATTCATGGGAGAAAAAGAGCGATGACCTCAGAATCAAGTTACCTCCCAGCCATGGGATCGCATCGGCTCACGAGATTCTATGATCCCTTCATACGCCTGACGCTGCGCGAACGTGAATTCAAGTCGCGCATTATCGAGCAGGCACATATCGAGCCCGGAATGCGGGTGCTCGATCTAGGTTGCGGTACTGGAACGCTATGCATAATGACGAAGCAAGCGTGCGCGTCAGCAACGGTAGTCGGTCTGGATGCGGATCCTGAGATCATCGCGATAGCCCGCCAAAAGGCCGACCAGGCGCAAGTTGCGGTCGAATGGTACGTGGGAACGGCGGACGACCCTCCATTCGCCGAGGAATCTTTCGACCGCATTTTCTCGACCTTGGCATTCCACCATTTGACCGCGATTGAAAAGAAGAGCGCCTTGGTAAAGGCTTGCGAGATGCTGCGTTCGCGGGGCGAACTTTATATCGCTGACTTTGGACCTCCACAAAACCTGCTAATGCGCATCGCATCTGCTCCGGCCCATGTCTTTGACCGTAAACACCGGCTAGCCCCAAACCTGCGAGGGCAAATTCCTGCCATGATGAAGGGCGCAGGATTTTACGCGGCGGAAGAAGTCGATAAGCGGATGACGATTTTCGGTTCGCTTTGGTTTTATCGAGCGATGAAATGACGCGGACTGAGATTTTCTCTGCTTTCTGGGGCCACCGTCGGATTCGAACCGACGACCTGCTGAGTACGAAGTGTGACTGGCTGTCACGCATTCGAGATTGGCCGATGCCATTCAGTGTCGCTTGCGTTCAATAAAACCGCTGGGCGAGAAGGGCTCAAGGCGTTTCGGTGAACGTGACCGAGTGCCTCTGACGGATCGCACCAGATGCGCCGATCAGGGCACAGTAGCGCACAAAATTGATGGGATGGACCGCTTGTATCTCTACTACAGGCTCGCAGGATAGGTTACGGCGCGGCAGATCGCTGGACCCTGGCTCGGCCGCAGGGCAGAGCAGTGGGGAGCTG
>JASHQJ010000375.1 GCA_030037595.1 Candidatus Binataceae bacterium | reverse complement strand
GACTTGATGTCTATCCAATGGTGGCTTGAGTGATAACGCTCGCTGATGGCGAACCGGTCGGACCGGCGTCTGCTTACTCTGTAGTCTGTCAGGGCCAAAAAGGCCGTCGGGATGAGCTCGAGCAGCAGACGCGCGGATTTCCATCATGGCCAAGGGGCACTCCATGCGCCCCTGCTTTTAGGCCGCATATATGACCGCAACCCACTCCCATCCCTGCTCCTTCATCCTTGCCTCCCGCGGCGGTCCATATATGACGGAAAGATTCCGAACGTCTACATCCGGAGCACGCCGAAGGTGCCGCCTTGGGGAATCGGCGCATTCAATGACGCCGCTATCCCGAGCGCCAGCGCCGCGCGCGTCTCGACCGGATCGATCACTCCGTCATCCCAAAGCCGCGCGCTTGAGTAGTAGCAGCTCGATTCCGCCTCGTATTTTTCGAGCGTCGGCCGCACGAACTCGCGCTGCTCCGCGTCGGGCATCGACTTGTTCTCGCGCTTCAGCTGATCGAGCTTGACCGTGAGCAGCACGTTCGCGGCCTGCTCCCCGCCCATCACGGAAATTCGCGAGTTGGGCCACATGAAGAGGAGCCGCGGCGAGTACGCCCGCCCGCACATCCCGTAATTGCCGGCGCCGTTCGACGCGCCGATGATCACGGTGAACTTCGGCACCTGCGCGTTCGCTACGGCGTTGACCATCTTGGCGCCGTCCTTGGCGATGCCGCCCTGCTCGTAGCGCTTGCCCACGATGAAGCCCGTGATGTTCTGCAGGAAGACGAGCGGGATGCGCCGCTCGCAGCACAGCTCGATGAAGTGCGTCGCTTTCAGCGCGGACTCGCTGAACAGCACGCCGGCATTCGCGATGATTCCGACCGGGTAGCCGAAGATTCGCGCGAAGCCGGTCACGAGCGTCGTGCCGTAGCGCGCCTTGAACTCGTGCATGCGAGAGCCATCGACTATTCGTGCGATCACTTCGCGCACGTCGTAAGGTTTGCGCGTGTCGGTCGGGATGATGCCGTAGAGCTCGGCCGGATCATAGGCGGGATCCTGAGGCGCGTCCGCCTGGAACTCGCCGTGCGCGGCGCGCGGCCCCAAGTTCTCGAAAATCGCGCGCACGATCTGGAGCGCGTGCTCATCGTCGTCGGCGAGATGATCGCTCACGCCCGATAGCCGTGTATGCACGTCGCCGCCGCCCAGCTCCTCAGCGCTCACCTCTTCGCCCGTCGCGGCGCGCACGAGCGGCGGCCCGGCGAGGAAAATCGTTCCCTGGTTGCGCACGATGATGCTCTCGTCGCACATCGCGGGAACGTAGGCGCCACCCGCCGTGCACGAACCCATGACGGCCGCGACCTGCGCGATTCCCATCGCGGACATCCGCGCCTGGTTGTAGAAGATGCGCCCGAAGTGCTCGCGATCGGGAAAGACTTCGGCCTGGAGCGGCAGAAACGCACCGCCCGAATCTACGAGGTACACGCATGGTAGATGATTCTGCATCGCGATTTCCTGCGCGCGCAGATGCTTCTTCACCGTGATCGGATAATACGTGCCGCCCTTGACGGTCGCGTCGTTGGCGACGACCATCGCCTCGCGCCCGTGGATGCGCCCGATGCCGGTAACGATTCCGGCGGCCGGCGCCTCGTCGTCGTACATGCCGTACGCCGCGAGCATCGAAAGTTCGAGGAACGGGCTCGCGCGATCGAGCAGGCGGCGCACGCGATCGCGCGCGAGCAGTTTGCCGCGCTCGAGGTGGCGCTTGCGCGCAACCTCGGGGCCGCCCTGGCGGATGCGCTCGATTTCGGCGCGAAGCTGGGTGACGCGCGAGAGCATCGCATCGCGATTTTGTTTGAACTCGTCGGACGATGTGCTCACGCGCGATTTAATCCGGTCCATTGAGATTTTCCTTAGCCATCCTGAGCCTGCTGCGCGGACTTTGCGCTGGGTGTAGATATTAGCCTTGGCCGGATGGATGCGCATCGGCGCATCAGCCGGCGAAATTGTATGCGCGACCGCGATTTAAGAGCGCTCGAATACGACAAGGTCCTCGCCCTCGTAATCGAGCACGCCGCCTCCGAGCCCGGGCGTGAGGCGCTCGCCGAGCTTCGTCCCGCGACAGAAGCCGCTGAGGTGCACGAGCGGCTCCGCGCAACGGCCGAGATGGTTGAGCTGCGCGAGCACTCGGGGTCGGTTCCGATTGGCGAGTTCACCGACCAGCGCGCGATCCTGCTCGCCGCATCGCGAAGCGGCGCGATCCTCGATGGCGCATCGCTCGTGCAGATGCGCGATTTTGTCGTCACAGCGCGCACCGCCGCGGGCTTTCTCCGCTCTCGCGTCGAACGATTCCCGCATGTCGCCGTGCTCACGCGAAACCTGCTGGCGCCGAAGGAACTCGCAGATGCGCTGCTCGGCGCACTCGCCGATGACGGCGGCCTTCTCGACGACGCGAGTCCTGAGCTGAAGCGGCTCCGCACGCGCCTTCGCGATGAACGTGCCGATCTCGAGGCGCGGCTTCAGCGCTCTCTCTCCGCGTCGGGTATGGAATCGTTCGTCTCGGACTACGTCGTCACGCTCCGCAATCGCCGCTTCGTGCTGCCGCTCAAGCTCAACTACTCGGAGCGGCTCGAAGGAATCGTGCAGGACCGCAGCGTGTCGGGCGAGACGCTCTTCGTCGAGCCGATGTGGGCGGTCGAGCTGAACAACCGCCTGATGATGCTTGAGCGCGAGGTCGAGGCCGAAGAAACGCGGATCCTGATGCGGCTGACGGCGATGGTCGGCGGCTACGCCGAGGAACTCTCGCTGACGTTCGACGCGCTGGTCGCGCTCGACGCGCTGAACGCGCGCGCGAAATTCGCCGAGCGCTTCACGTGCATCGAGCCGGAATTCGTCGAGGACGGATTCTCGTTTATCGCGGCGCGGCATCCGCTGCTCCTCACAAGCGGCCGCGACGTCGTACCGATCGACGTGAGTATCGCGCCCGGGCAGCACGGTCTCGTGATCTCAGGTCCGAACACCGGCGGCAAGACTGTAGCGCTGAAGACGATCGGCCTTTTCTCGTTGATGGCGCAGGCGGGGCTCATGATTCCCGCCGATCCGCGGAGCAAGGCGACGGTCTTTCGCAGCGTGTTCGCCGACATCGGCGACGAGCAGTCGATCGAGGCGAACCTCTCGAGCTTCTCCGGTCATATCGCGAACCTGTCGAGCATTCTCAACGCGCTCGCGGAACCCGCGCTTGTGATTCTCGATGAACCGGGCGCAGGCACGGATCCCGCCGAAGGCGCTGCGCTCGCAATTGGCTTGATGAATCATCTCAGCGCGCGCCGATGTCTGCTCGCGATCGCGACGCACTCGACCGCGGTCAAGCTGCACGCATACTCACGCGCGGGCTTCGACGCCGCGGCCGTGGACTTCGACCCCGAGCGGCTCGCGCCTCTCTATCGGCTGAAGCCGCACACGATCGGCCAAAGCTATGGAATCGCTGTGGCTCGCCGGCTCGGTCTTCCGGAGCCGATCATCAACGCGGCGCAAGATGCGATGGGCGAAGGCAGCGCGGACCTTGCGATGGCGCTGACGCGGCTCGAGGCCGAGCGCGCGCGGCTCGCGGCGGAAACCGAAAAGCTTCGCGAGCGCGAGCGAAGCCTCGGCGAACGCGAAGCGGAAGCTCGCGCCGCAGTCGAGAAGGCAAACGCGCGCCTTGACGCTGAACGCACGCGACTTCGCCAGGAGGTCGTTGATCTCGTCGCCGAGCTCCGCCGCGAGGGCACCGATGTGATCGCCGACCTGAAGACGCGCGCGAAGACGCGGCCCGAGTTCAAGAGCTTCGTCGAGAGCGCAGCGCGCAAAATCGACGAAGCGTTTCCGCGCGAGCCGGAGGTCACCGAGGATGATCGACCGCTGCGAGTCGGCGACCAGGTCGAGATCGGCGATATCCGCGGCGAGCTGGTCGCGCTCGATGAAGGGCGGGCCGTGCTCGCACGCGGGGGCTTAAGAATCGAAGTCGCACCGGAGCGCCTTCGCCGCTCACGCTCGCCGGAGAGAGAGCGAGCGCCAAAGCCGCGCACCGAGACGGTAACTTTCAGCAGCGGCGACAACGAGCGCGGCGAACTCAATCTGATCGGTATGCGGACGACCGACGCGCTGCGCAAGCTCGAGGAATTCCTCGACCAAGCGTTCCTCACGAATCGGAGCGAGGTGCGCGTCGTGCACGGAATCGGCTCGGGCGCTCTGCGCAAGGCCGTCGCCCAATACCTCGGCACCTCGCCCTACTGCTCGTCGTTTCGCCAGGCCGAACCGCATCAGGGGGGAGCCGGCGCAACGATCGTGCAGATGAATCTGTAGCCGCGAGCGTCGCCGCTCCGACTAAAACAGCTTCTTCAATTGATCGAGCGGATTCGGCGGTGGATTGCTGCCGCCGCCGTTATTGTTGTTGCCGCCACCGAGCAATCCACCGAGGCCTTTCTTCCTCAGGAACTTGTTGATCGCCTCCTGTCCTTTGCTCTCGACGGCACGCGTGCCCGCTTGCTGCGCGAGCTGGCTCACATTGGGAATCACACGCGGCTTCGGCAACTGGCCGATGATCTGCAGCGGAATATTCACCTCGCCATTATTGTTCGTGACAAACACAATGTTGCGCTGCTGGCTGATGAGGTCCTGCGTAAACCCGCGCGCCAGCGTAATCGTCGCCGCGAGGTCGATGTTCTTGTCCATATCGAACCATCCGTCGCCGAGCATCCCGTAGTCCACCGTCTGCACATTCAGGTCGTGGGTGATGATCCGCGGACCCTGGAGTTGAAAGGTAAGGCTGAGTGTTTGGATATCGGTGTCAGGATCGTTGAACAGCTCCGGATGCCGCGCGATGATTTCAGGCGAGAAGATTTGTCCGACGCTCGGGATTTTCGGAATCTTCTTGAGCGCGTCGGCGCCGACGTTGATCCCGACCAGCTTCCCATTGGCGACCGAGGCGCGGCCGTTGCCACGGAAGGTCGGCTTCATCTGTTCGAAGCTGCCTACGATGCCCGAAACGTTGGCGCCTCCAGTCAGGATTCCGCGCACCATTCCCGCCGCCTTCGCTTTCTGAGCGGCCAGTACCTGCTGGATATCGATGTTCGAGACGTTGACGGTGGTAGTGAACGGCGCGTTCGGAATCAGTTGCGCCTCTGCGGTCGCGGCGATCGATCCTGAGAAAGCGTTGAGCTTGAGCGACGAAACTCGCGCCTGCTTGCCCGTAGCCGAGGCGTCAAGCGCGAGGTTCTGATACGCGACGTTCGCGACGCTGCCTGATCCGGACGTGGCATGCGCGGTGACATCGGGTCCGCCATCGGTCATCGCAAGCGATCCGTTCGACGCGAGCTGATTGATCTGCTCATCCGGAGGGCGCGACGGCACCAGATCGGCGAGCCGAACCGCGTCGGCGTTGAGCTGGTAGGAGAGTTTCAGCGGCTGAATCGAGCTAACGTGACCCGAGAGAGTCGCGCGCGCGTTGCCGAGGTTGAAAGTCAGAGGGCCAGCGTCCGCAGTGTTGCCCGCGAGTTTGACCGTCCCGGAGAGACCACTAAGGGGCGGCGCCTTCTGGTTCGGAATCGCGACTCCTACGCCAGTCAGCCCGACGGTTCCATTCGCAGTCGGCTTGCCTCCCACGAGCGCCACGTCAGTATGCAGCTCGGCTTTTCCAGAGATGTCGTAGTTCGCAAGCATCGGCACGAGCTTGCCGACCGCGGCGAGATCGAAGCTGTTGGTGTCGATTCGCGCCGGCGTCGCGCCACCGCCGAATTGGATATTCGTGGCCTTCAAGTCCATGTCGCCGAGCGTGACCTCGGCGAGGCGAACATCGATTTTCGCTCCGGTGCGCTCGCCGTCCGCCGAAAGCTTGAGTGCCAGATTCGCCGGCTTCGTGAAAGTACCGCCGAACGCGATCTGATTCGCCGTCAGATCGCTCGCGACATTGAACTCGATCGAATCAACCGTGCCGTCGGCGGTAATGTCGGCAGCGAGTGGTCCGCTGATCGCGAGCTTGGGCGGGATCGATTTCGCCAGCATCGTGATCGACTTCAGCGAATCGAAGTTGATCGGACCTACTTTGACCTTCGCCGATATCGGAATTGCGTTGACATCGAGGCCGCCACCCTGCAAGACCGGTCCGATCTTCGCGGCCACATCGAGGTTTTGATCCGCGCCGAGCGCCGCCAGCGTAAGGTCTATCTCGAAGGCCCGGTTGAGGGCGAAATCACGCAGGTGCAAATCGATCGAATTCACCGTGAGGTTGGTGCCGTTGGCCTTCTGCTCGAACACGAGCTGGCCATCTTCAACGGTGAAGTTTTTGACGAACAGCGCAGGTAGTGGTCGCGGCTTGCCGGGCGCGCTCTCGAGCGGCGTTCCTTCGGCGAGACCGCCGCGGTTTTCACGGGACGGGGGCGCCTCTTTGTGGACGTGCTCGCGTTTCTTGCCAATCGTTGAGACGTTCAGCTTGCCGTCTGCGCTCTGGATCACCCTGATGACGGGCTTTTCGAGCACGACTTCGCTCACGTCGATATGCTTCGACAGCAGCGGTAACAGGCTGAGCCGCGCGAAGACATTGTCCGCCTCGACGAATGGCTGATCGGAGACCGCGGGATCGTCGGCGACCCTTACGCTGGTGAC
>JASHQJ010000374.1 GCA_030037595.1 Candidatus Binataceae bacterium | reverse complement strand
TGTCTACGGCGCGGAGACGCCCGAGGATGAGCGCAAGAACACCAGGATGGTAAAGCTCAACTACATCTTGCCGGACTTCCTGAAAACCGCGAACAACGAAATCGAAGGCTTTATCATCCCGGGCGATTACGAGGGCAACGGCGTAATCGTCGCTCAGACCGACTCACGCAACCCTTGGGTTGTCCCGGCCGTCCTAGCTTCACGCTTCGAACTTTACAACCAGGCGGGCGAGGCTTATCGGGCGGAGACGCTGAAAGATGCCAACCTGCTGAAGGGCATGCTTTTCCTTGGGCCTACGGTTGGCTTTGCCGACTTTGTGACGGCGTCGGCCTTTAACAGGGCTCAGACCTTCGGGGGCACTCCGAGCAACTCGCTCGAGAACAGCGAATTCGGCACGCGCGTCCAGTCGCTGCTGCCGATCGGCGACGGTCTGCAGGCAAGCTTCATATATCTCTACGAAGCTCGCGACGACATCATCGGCGAGGCCTGCACCAACTGCGGCAAGGCGGCTGCGCTCGCGTCGCTCGGCTCGCATGCCAAGGGCCTCACCACGGCTAACGTGACCAAGATAGCGCCGGGCGAATTCCTCGTGCAGGGTGCATACACGTTCGGCGCCCCGCAGCCCGGCGTACCCAAGTTCGGCAGCTTTGCAGATCTCAGCGAGTCCGATTACAAGCGCAACAACTTCTTCGGTTTGACCGGTACCTACTACGACAAGGCGCTCACCGACATAGTGTACCGCTACGACGTGCTGTGGGAGCCGGACTACGCAGTTGGCGCGCCGAAGACTGCGAGCGGGTGGGACCGGACCGAGCGCGCCCGCTTCATCGTCGCCGGCGACCGTCCGACATACATTCCTTGGATCTCTAAGCAGCACACCTTCCTGACCTTCCAGTACGTCAACACCTGGTTCCCGGATCGGCCCACGGATGCTACTGCGGCACCGACCGCGGGCAAGCAGCGTGAGATCTCGAACTTCTTCTTCCTCGCTGCAACCAACTGGCTGATGAACGGGCAGTTGACTGCGGGTAACGTCTTGGAGTGGGACATCGACGACAACTGCGGCGCCGTCGCTTCCACCAACACCTTCCGCTACTCACGCAACGTGCTGTTCGGCGCCAACACGATCTGGTTCCTGGGGCAGAGCGGCCGCAATACCGACGCGTTCCTGTATAGCCGCCAGCAGCGCATGAGCCTGCTCGAGTTCACGATGACCTACGAAATCTAGCCCGCAAAACTGAATCGCAAACGGCGGCCGGGACCTCGGTTCCGGCCGTTTTTTCGTCTCCGCCCGCGCGCGGAACGCGTTGTAATCTCGTTTTGACTGACGCAAGTCAATGAGATATGTCACTGACTGATGTCAGACAAAGCTCCGAGGCTGGGCCAGGTTCTCAAGCTCAGCCGGCGTGATCAGCAACGCGAGGATACACGCAACCGTGTCTTTGACGCTGCTATCAACGAGTTCCGGCGGATCGGTTTTGCCGAAGCGCAAATTGATGAAATCGTTCGCGCCGCCGGCGTGGCGCGCGGCACCTTTTACTTCCATTTCCCGACCAAAGAGCACGTGCTGGTCGAGCTTATGCATCGAGCTGAGGAAAGGATCGTCGAACGGCTTGCGCCGTTGCGACGCCGATCGGTTGCGGTCAAAAGCTTCCTTCAGAATCTGATTGACGCGGTGATCGCGGAATCGATGTCGGAGGGCGAACCATCCCTGCATCGCGAGGTCTTCGCACTCTATGCGCATCAGCCGACCCTCGCCTCGCGCAATCATTTCATGCTCGAAGCGGTGATGCAGTTTTTCAGCGAGGCGCAGGAGCGTGGAGAGGTGCGCAGCGATTTGATGCCATCGGAGTTAACAATGATCTTCCTCACCAGCATGTTCGGTGTGCTTCTGAGCCATCCCGATCCTCCTGCGCCGAGTATACGATCGTCGCTTCGACGCCTAATCGATGTTTTCGTGAGAGGAGTGGCGCCATGAGCGGGGAGGAGGGCATTGCCCGCTATCGCCAATTTCTCGAGATGCGTGATGGAGAAGTCGATTTCGTGCGGCGGCGACTGTCGAAGCGTGAAGATTTTCTCAACCAGTTGGCGCGTAATTCGGTCCGCGCGAGCGCGCCGATTGATCGCGAAGCCTACATTCGCGGTCTGAGTAATCGAAGAATTGAACGTGGCCTCAACGCCCAGACGCTTTGGCTACTGGCGACGGCCAAGGCCAATCAAGGCGAACGATTTGGTGTAGGTTTGGCGGAGTTGCTGGGCCGGCTCATCTCAGAGAACAGGGACCCCGCTCAAATCCACATCGCGCTCCAAGAGAGCTATCACACCCGGATTCTTGCGGAAGTGATCGAGATGTTTGGCTTGCCTGTATATCCGTTGCCACCGCGCGCTTTTCTGCGGCTGCTCATACACCTTATGATCAAGGCTCCAGAACATTTTGCATTGCCCCTGATCGGCGCGACAGAACTGGCCGGTTGTGTGCTTTTTCATCAGCTCCGCGACCGTGGCATCGAACTGTTTGCCAACGAATCGCCGGTCGCGGAACGCATTGGCATCCTCTACAACGAGATCCTCGGTGATGAGATAGGGCATGTAGGTTTCATCGTGGCGCGCCTCGGCGAACGTGGACGCGTCGCATTGCGGCAACTCTATTTGCGCATCGCCCCGATCCTGGTCTCACAGGTTCCCGAGCTAGCCAGACTTTTCGGGTACGACCAGCTAATGCACAGCTTCGCGTCGTTCAATCTCAGCGAAGCTGCTGCCGAATTGCCAAATCTCGCTTATCCCGCGGCGTTGATCTGACTATCGTGGAAATGGCCGGAACTTCCGTTCCGGTCGTCTTTTTTTGGCACGAGTGCCTAGTGCGCCCACCATATTGTGGCTTACGATGGAAACGCTGAGTGATGTTCATGAGTTCATCTGAAGCCGACGACTGGTATTTGATTCGCACCAAGACGGGCAAGGAGCGCTGGGTGAAAGATCAACTCGCGCCACTGGTGAGCGAAGTCTTCCTGCCGCTCCTGAAGGCGCGCGCGCCACGCTGGGGGCGGATGGCGGAATCGATCGGGCCGCTCTTCCCCTGCTACGTGTTCGCCCGCTTCAACCTCCGCGAGCGCTATTTCGACGTCAAGTACATGGCGGGAGTGCGCGGTATCGTTTCGGCCGGCGCCGATCCGCTGGCCGTGCCGGCCGCGATCGTGGACGAGATTCGCCGCCGCGGTATCGACGATATCGTCGAAATCGTCGATAAGCCGTTCGACAGCGGCGCCAAGGTGAAGGTGGTCGAGGGTCCGTTCCGCGGCTTCGAGGCGATCTTCGAGCGCTATCTTTCCGGCACCGAGCGCGTCGCGATCCTGTTGAGCGCGGTCGAAGCGACGGGGCTTCGCGTGGTGCTGCCCGCCGGCGCCGTCGCCAAACCGGACTAGACGCGTCCTCGTGAAGTAATCATCTTTCGGTATGAACGGCGAATCATACCGTCTGCCGGTAACGCCTCGCCTGCGGTTGACGCCACAGGCGAAAGCCGCACTGGAGCGCGCCGCTGATCTGAAAACCCTCGCCCGTTATACGGCAGAGGAAGACGAGCGCGCAGCATCGAGAGCGAGGCAGGTGAGGGTGCTGACTGCAATTCGAATACGACGGCCGTCACGATGCTGACCAGCGGTCGCGGGTTCTCGACGGACCGGAACCCTCACCTGTCTCAATGCTCCTTCGCAGGGCTCAGGAGCATCGTGCTGTCCTCTCCCGCAGAAGAGCGGGCGAGGTTATCGTGAGGCACTACGTGGGTGATGGCTTCGGGAGCGGACGCGACCTCATGGCGCGGTTCGCCGCAGCCGCCCTTATTGCGGCGCTGCTCGCCGGATGCGCGGGCGCGGCGCCGGGCGCCAACGCGCCCACCGCATACGCCGAGGGCCTTATCGGGCTCTTCACCGGCGGCGGCCGCACGCTCACTTCTTTCCTCGGCGTCAGGTTCGG
>JASHQJ010000373.1 GCA_030037595.1 Candidatus Binataceae bacterium | reverse complement strand
TCCGCGTCGGCGACGACGGTTTCGAGTATCTCGAGATCGATCGGCAGCGCGCCAAGATGACGCAGCCGGGGTTACTCGGCTCGCTCGGCGGGATGGGCCGCAAGGTGGACGACGCGAAGAAGCTCCGCGAGCGCGCCCTACGAGGCGAGGTCAAGTCCGAAGACCTGCGCGGCCTCAGCCTCATGCCGAAGCCCGAGGACACCTACCTTAAGGGCGCCGCGTTCGGCACCATGGACATGAAGGAGCGCCTGAAGCTGCTCGAGCAGGAAAGTATGGCGAAGGCGATCCTGTATCCGACCATCGGACTCCTGTGGGAAGCGGAACTCTTCGACGCCGAATTATCGTCCGCATACTGCCGTGCCTACAACCGCTGGATCGCTGACTTCTGCCGCGACTCTGGCGGGCGGCTGGTTCCGATCGCGCACCTGTCGCTTGGCGATGCTGAAGAAGCGGCGCGCGAGTTCGAGCGCGCCGTGAAGGACGGATGCAAGGGCGCCTTCGTGTGCCCGTTCACGATCACGCGCGTGCCGCACGGCGACGCCGCGCACGATCGCGTTTTCGCGGTGGCCCAGGACCTCGACGTGCCGCTCGCGATTCATCCGACCTTCGAGCCCGCTGCGTTCGGCATCCATCATCGCTTCGACAATTTCCAGTGGGCGGCCTGGTACTTCGATCTGTTCGCGGGGCAGGGCGTGCAGCACGCGTTCGGAACATTCTTCCAGCTCGGGGTGTTCGATCGCTTCCCGAAACTCCGCCTCGTCGTGCTCGAATCGCAAGCTGGATGGATCGGCTACTTCCTCGATCGCGCCGACGCGATCTACAACGGCACCACGCTCGGCGCGTCGGTGCGGCTCAAGGAAAAGCCGTCCTACTACTTCAAGCGCCAGTGCTACATCTCAGCCGATCCCGACGAACGCACGATCGCCTCGATGATGGAGATCGTCGGTGAGGACAAGTTCTTCTGGGCCAGCGACTATCCGCATCCCGATCACCCCGGCAACTACCTCGAGGAACTGCAGGGCCTGATCGCGCCGATGAAGGATTCGGGCAAGCGCGCGATCCTCGGCGAGAACGTGGCGCGCGCCTACAAGATTTAAGCGCGCGTTCACAAGGTGAATTGATCGCGGCCCTAGCGCCAAATATGCTCGTTTCGCTCGGCACGAACTCGAGCGCGCATCGATCTATGGTGCCATCGAGGAAATGCCGGTAGGGGAGGACGAAATGAGCTTGGGCCTGGGGATGAAGCTGCCGCGCGCAAGCCTTGTCGCGGCGGCGCTCGCGATTACTCTCCTCGCCACGGGATGCGAGAACGCGCCGTGGAATCAGCCGCCGAAGCCGCAGGCCCCCATAATCGTTCCCGTCGCGCCGACGCCGCCGCCCAACCCGAACAAGACGCTGCTCGGCACCTGGCAGGCGAGTTATCCCGGTCACCCGCTTCGAGTCGTCGTATCAAATGATCAATTGATTCTCGGCACCAACTATATCGCGACGCTCGCCGATCACACGGTCGATATCCCGGCAGGCTCGACGGTCTTCAAGGGCAAACCCGATCGCAATGTGCCGAATCTAGTGGTCGGCAAGCAGGCCTGCGCCGATTCGGGTTACACCAACGTGCGATGGATTGACGCGACGATAACGGTTGTCGATGTGAACACGCTGCAGGAGCAGCTCGTGCATCCAAAGGAATGCAAGGGTTACCCGCGCAAATGGATTCGCGTGGTCAACGCTCCTGTCGCGGCCTCCCCTGATTGATTGATCGCCTGATTGATCGGCGTGGTGAGGCATCCCCGCGCGCGGATGCTAGAATGCGCCCTGCCATCCGCTTCGATCCGCTGACCGTTCCTCAAACGAATCCAAACTCTTCCCGAGAAATTCGATCCGAGCCGATTCCCGTTCAATCTCCCGGCCTTCGCGGGCGAGATCGACATTCAGTTAACGTCGAATGTTACGTTCTTCGTCGGCGAGAACGGCTCGGGCAAGTCGACCCTGCTCGAAGCGATCGCGGTCAACGCGGGCTTCAATCCCGAGAGCGGCGGACGCGAGCACAGCTTCGCGAGTCATCCCGATCGCGCCGACCTGGCCTCGAGTCCGCGTCTTTCCTGGCTGCCCAAGGTCCTCGACCGGGCTCTTCGTGCAAGCCGCGAGTTTCTACAATTTTGCGACGTATCTCGAAAAAGGGGGCAGCGACTTTAAGCGATTCGGCGGCGAACGCCTCCACAGTCTGTCGCACGGCGAATCGTTTCTTGCGCTCTTTGCCATCCGCTTTCAGCGTGGAATCTAT
Organism: Candidatus Binataceae bacterium; assembly: GCA_030037595.1. Classification (GTDB taxonomy): domain Bacteria; phylum Desulfobacterota; class Binatia; order Binatales; family Binataceae; genus JASHPB01. Next base: position 12,763 of record JASHQJ010000373.1, on the reverse strand, counting down.
ATCCTCGATGAACCCGAGGCCGCACTATCGCCGCAGCGCCAACTGAGTTTCCTCAGCATATTGCATCGACTCGATCATTCTGGTCGCGCGCAGTTCCTGATCTCGACCGACTCGCCGATCATTGGCGCCTATCCCCGCCGAGTACTCTTCAGCCTCGACGGCGGATCGATCGCAAATGTCGAATACAAGGAGACCGAGCACTACCGGGTGCGAAGCAGTTCCTGCTCTCACCTGGCTGCTTCGAGCGTCTGTTTGCCGATGATTCCGGCTCGGATGACGAGTAGTTAACGAAAAAAGGCCGCCCGATGCGGGGCGGCCCTCTTCACACTTTGAGAGTCCAGAGCGCGGTTACGGGAGCATGCCGGCCTGCACGATCACCGGGCCGTCCGTCTTCGGGATGCTTGGCTCGGGCTTGCGCTTCATCGCCTTCGCCAGGATCGGCGCCATCTTCGCCGTCTTCTCTCGCGCCCGCTTCTGCTCGCGCTCCTTGAACTCAGGCATTACCTTGCGCGCGAACAGCTCGAGCGACGCGCAAATATCCTCGTGCTTGTTGTTGCCCGCCTGCGAGATGAACACGACCTGGTCCACCCCGGCATCCTCGTATTCCTTGAGCCGCGTGCGGATTTGATCCGGCGACCCGACGCACGAGTTCGAGCGATCCATGCCGGGGAGCGCGATCGGGCTCGACTTGTAGTTCTGCCAGATATCGGTCTTGCCCGGCTGATGCTTGCCGAAAACGTAATGATGCGCGAGCGCGTACGAGAAAAACCTGAGCCCCTCTTCGCCCGCAAGGCGCGCCTTCTCCGCGTCCTCGTCGGCCATGAAGCCCGTCACGATCGCGATATTCGGATTGATCGCGTAGCCGATCGGCTCGCATTCGTTCTCGAGCGTCGTGTAGTAGTCTGTCACCCACTGCCGCGCTTCCTCGGGCGACACGAACGCAAACGTGAGCGCGCCGATTCCGAGCTTGGCCGCGAGATGAATCGTCTCGCGCCGCGAGCATGCGACCCAGAGCGGAGGATGCGGCTTCTGCACAGGCTTCGGCACGACGTTTCGCACCGGCATCTCGAAATACTTGCCCGCGTGTCCGAGAAACGGGTCCTCGACGAACATCCGGGCGATGGCGCCGAGCGATTCCTGCCACATGTCGCGCTTGTCTGCGCGCGGGATACGGAAACCGCCCAGCTCGAGCTCGGCGGAAGACTCGCCCGTGCCGAACTCGACGCGGCCGTTGCTCACCAGATCGAGCGTCGCGATCCGCTCGGCTACCCGCGCTGGATGATTGTACGACGGCGGCAGCAGCACGATTCCGTGGCCGAGCCGAATCTGCTTGGTGCGCTGGCTGCACGCGGCGAGGAAGATCTCGGGCGCCGATGAATGCGCGTACTCCTCGAGGAAGTGATGCTCAACTTCCCACATGTGGTCGATACCGAGGCGGTCGGCCAGCTCGACCTGGTCGAGCGCATCCTGGAACAGCCTGAATTCCGCGCCTTCTTTCCAAGGCCGCGGCAGTTGATGCTCATAAAATGTGCCAAACTTCATTCGGAGTCCTCTCCTTGCAGATTGATTGTGACGATCGCGCGCACGGCGCGGCGGTTAGTCATCGGAATTGCTGGCGGCGGGCTCGGCGAACAAGGTGCGCTCCACCATGTCGATAACTTCATGTTTACGCTGCTCGATCACGGACGGTTCGAGCAGGTTCACGCCCCAGAGCCGCTTCAGCATCGCGGCGGTCGTGAAAAAGCCGATCGTGATCGAGTTCAGGCTCCACATGAAATGATTAGGCTCGACCTCGGGCCGGAACTCGCCCTCGCGCTGCCCGCGGAAGATGAAATTCACCGCGGTCGAAAAGAGCGGCGGCAGCCTCCGCTTCAGCACCTGGCGGCCGACGCCGCTTTCGTCCGCCATCTCCATCCAGAGCAGGCGCACGAAGTCGGGCCGCGCCACCATGAAGTCGATTGCGTCGGTGATCGCCTGGCGCATCCGCTCCTGGCGGTTTTCCTTGCCCCACGCGATCGCGTTGGCTGCATCCTCGATACTCTGGAACATGCGGTCGAGCACGGCGACGTAGAGCTGCTGCTTGGAGGGAAAATGATGCAGCAGCGAGGGCGCCTTGATGCCGATTCGCTTGGCGATATCGCGGAGACTGGTGCCGCGATAGCCGCGCTCGGCGAAGAGCTGCTGGGCGACCTGCAGCACGCGATCGCGGGTGTCGAGCGGCTTGCGCAGGTCAACCACTTTCGCGGCCGCGCGCCCGCCGGCGTCCTTTCGTACCATGACCGCCTCCTGCGCAAGACCTTAACTAACACTTGTTAGGGAGTCAAATGAGCCCCCTCTGAGACGCGCCGGAACGTTCGTTCCACTTTTTCCGGCGGGCGTAGTAAGTATCGGCCATCAAGCCGGAGGTCCCACGATGGCCGAACAACTGCACTTCAAGCCCGCCTACGAGCTGGCCGCGATGATCGCCAAGCGCGAGCTCAAGCCGAGCGAGCTGATGGCCGTGACGATCAAGCGTATCGAAACGATCAATCCGAAGATCAATGCGTTCGCCGCGATGCGGCTCGACGACGCGATGGCGGAGGCGCGCGCACTCGACGAAAAGATCGCGCGGCGCGAGCAGGTCGGCCCGCTCGCCGGTCTCCCGCTCGGCGTCAAAGACCTCGAGGATGCAGCGGGCTTCCCGACCACGTTCGGCTCGAAGCCGTTTCGAAATCACATGCCGAAAGAGGATTCCGTCGAAGTGGCTCGCCTCAAGGCCGCCGGTGCGATCGTCGTCGGCAAGACTACCGCGCCCGAGTTCGGCTACACCGCGTTCACCAAGAGCCTGCTCTTCGGCCCGACACGCAATCCGTGGAACCTCGAGCGCACGCCCGGCGGCTCTTCGGGCGGAACATCAGCGGCGATCTCGGCGGGCGTGCTGCCGCTCTCGACCGGCTCGGATGGCGGCGGCTCGATCAGAATCCCCGCCTGCTACACCGGCGCTTATGGCCTCAAGTGCACCTACGGCAGGATTCCGAACGGGCCAATGCTCGGGATGCTCGGATGGAACGACACCTCGGTGCTCGGATGCGTCACGCGCACGGTGCGCGACACCGCGCTCTTCCTGGACCAGGTCGTCGGGTACCATCCGATCGATCCCGATTCTGTGCCGCATCCGGGAATTTCCTACCAGGCGGTGCTCGAACGGTTGCCGAAAAAACTGCGCATCGCGTTTCATCCCGATTTTGGACAGATCGTGCAGCGCGACGTCGCGCGCGAAGTCGAAAAGGCAGCGGCAGTGTTCAAGGACCTCGGCCACGATCTGAACCTGATCCATGACGAGGTGCCGGATACCGGCGGCGTCTGGATGCGAATCGGCGCGACGCAGAGCTACGCGAATCTGCACGAGATGATGGAGAAGCATCACGACGATTTCGGCCGCGCGTGGATCGCCGGCACCGAGGCCGCGCAGCGCATCACGTGGAAGCACTACGGCGCGGCGTATCGGCGCCGCAACGAGTTCAGCCAATGGTGCCGGCGCGTGTTCGAGCGCTTCGATCTGCTGCTCACGCCCACGCTGCCGACCGAGGCGTTTCCGGCGAAAGGGCCGATGCCCACGGAGATCAACGGCGTGCCGCTCAAAGATCCGCTCGGCGCCGTGGTGTTCACCTATCCCTTCAACCTGAGTGGGCATCCAGCGGCGTCGGTACGCGCGGGACTCACGGATTCCGGGCTGCCGTGCGGATTGCAGATCGTGGCCGAGCGATGGCGCGAAGACCTGGTGCTACAGGCATCATACGCCTACGAGCGGGCGCGCCCGTGGAACAACAAATGGCCCGAGCTGTGAAGCGACAGGCTCGCGAGAAACTGGCGATTAAATCCCCGCGAGCTTGCGAGCGTAGGCTGCGACCGTCTTGAAGTCGTATTCGCGGTACGCCTGCAGCTTCTCCGCTTCGAATCCGCCCTCGGCGTGCACCGCGAGCACTTCCTGGTAGCCGCCGTAATCCGACGATGTGAGGTCGCTGATCAGGTTCAGCAGGCGCATCCGCTTGTCCGCGTCGAAGCCCTTCGCGCCGCCGAGATACTTCATCACGTATTCGCGCGTCGCCTCGCTCGAGAAGTCCTCGGCCGCCGGCGCCGTCACCAGCAATCCTCCGGCGAGGTCCTGCACGATCTGCACAGCCTGATGATAGTTGTGCGCGAAGTGATACTTGGCGACGTTGGTGATGAGCGTGTTCGGCACCGCGACGCCGTCTTCAAATGTACAGGTATGCGCGGCGTGCTCGATCAGTCCGCGGACTGTCGTGTGATACGCGGCGAGGTGCGTCAGCTTGTCACGCACGTGACCCGCGCGGCTGATGCCGTTGGCTTCTGCGGCGGCCGCGCCGGCGCCGGCCAGAGCCTCGAGCAGCGGCAACTTGTATGACACCGCGGTGAAGCGATGGAACCGCACGAAGGTCAGCGCGAGCAGGCCCGCGAAATCGAGCTCGCCCTGCAGGAACACGCGCTCCTTCGGCACGAACACGTCGTCGAACACAGTCAGCGTTTCCATCATCTTGTGCCGCGCGCTGATCGGATGCTCGAAATCGTTCTTCTTCGTCCCGCCGTGCGGGCTCGCGATCAGCTTGAGACCCGGAGTGTTGATCGGCAGCGCGAACGCGACCGCATAGGCCCTGTCCTCCGGACGCATCGCGCGCGTCGGGAGAACGATCACTTCGTTGGTGTTGGTTGAGACCGAGGTGTGAACCTTGGCGCCCCGCACGACGATTCCGTCGGCGCGCTCCTCGACCACGCGCACATAATAGTCGGGATGCTCCTGTTGCGTCGGTCCCAGCGAGCGATCGCCTTTCACATCGGTCTGCGCCACCGCAACCGCGAGATCGTTGTCGCGGCAATGCCGGTAGTACTTCTGGATTCGCTCGCGATACTCCGGCTTGCCGGCCGCGGCCATGCGCTCGCCGATGATCTTCAACGCGAGCAACGCGTCGGTGCCGATCTCCTTGATCAATACGACCAGAGTCGCGCCTTCCCGCGTCGAGGCCGCGATCAGCGCGCTCCGCTTCATTAAATCCTCGCTATTCTGCGGGATATGATAGTAGCGGCTGTATTCGCCGCCGCCGTCCTTCACGACAGCCAGCTCGCGATATTTCGGATCCTCGGCCAGCCTGTAATCGAGCGCGGCGTGCTCGACCGCGATGCCGATCACGGGATGCGCGGTCACGTCGGCGACTTTCTCGCCGCGGAAGTAAACGGCGCGGCCGTCGCGAAGCGAATTCTTGTATTGTTCGGCGGTACGTAGTGCCATCGTGAAAGTTCCTTTGCGACCGATTGCTGTTGACGATTTCCAAACGCGCTTGCTGCCTTTGACTTCTTCTGGGCAAACGCGCGAAAGGCCAATATAGGAGCGGCGCGGCTTCGCTGTCCAATCGCTCAGTTCGCGGTCGGCGCGGCGCACATCAAAGCAGAGGAGATCCTCGATGGCTGATTTGCGGATGTTCGATTTGAGCGGCAAGGTCGCGCTCGTTACCGGCGGCAACGGCGGTATCGGCCGCGGAATCGCGCTCGGCCTTGCGCGCGCGGGAGCCAACGTCGCGATCGTCGCGCGCAACGAGGAACGCAACCGCGCGACCCAGAAAGAACTCGCGGCGCTCGGTGTCAAAGCGCTCGCACTCAAGGTCGATCTCTCGAACCGGAAGGCGCTCCGCCCCGCGTTCGATCAGATCGAGCGCGAACTGGCTCCGATCGATATCCTTGTCAACAACGCGGCGTTCGCGATCCTGAAAGGCCTGCTCGATCATACCGAGGAAGACTGGGACGCGGTCCTCGAGACCGATCTCACCGCGTGCTTCGTCCTGTCCAAGTACGCCGCGCAGTCGATGATTCCCCGCAAGCGCGGCAAAATTATCAACGTCGCTAGTGTCGGCGGCTACAAGGGCACTCCTATCTATCCGTCGTACGGCGTGAGCAAGGGCGGGCTGTTGCAGCTCACGCGATGCCTCGCGATCGAGCTCGCGCCGCACAATATCCAGGTGAACTCGCTCGCGCCGGGATGGACGACGACTGACATGACTGACTGGATTCGCAACGATCCCCGTTACGCGGCGGTGAAGGAGGAGATGATCACGCGCACGCCCGCGGGGCGCTTCGCCGATCCCGACGAGATGGCGGGAGCGGCGGTGTTCCTCGCCTCCGACGCGTCGCAGTTCGTGACCGGCGCCGATCTGATCGTGGACGGCGGATTTTTCATTCGTTAGGAGCATCCGAAATGGCAGCACCGAAGATGTTCGATCTCGTCGATAACGTCGCGATCGTGACCGGCGGCAACGGAGGAATCGGACGTGGAATCGCGCTCGGGCTCGCTGAGGCGGGCGCGTCGATCGCGATCCTCGCGCGCAACGAAGAGAAGAGCTGCGCGACGCTGAAGGAGATCGAAGCACACGGCGTGAAGGCGATCGCGCTCAAGCTCGACGTGACGCGCCGCGACGATTTGCGTCCAGCCTTCGAGGAAGTCGAGCGCAAGCTTGGCCCCGTGACGATTCTCGTCAACAATGCGGGCGTCGCGGTCAGCAAATCGGTGCTGAAATACAACGCCGACGATTGGGACCGCGTGATCGAAACCAATCTGAACTCGGTGTTCTTCCTTTCGCAGATCGCGGCGCAGTCGATGGCTCAGCGGAGCGGCGGCAAGATCATCAATATCGCGAGCGAGTATTCGCGCCTCGGCTCACCATCCGTCGCCTCGTATTCGGCGTCGAAGGGCGGCCTTGTGCAGCTCACGAAATCTATTGCGATCGAGCTCGCGCGGAAGAATATCCAGGTGAACGCAATCGTGCCCGGATGGATCACGACCGAGATGACGGCGCCGGCGCAGTCCGGGCCGTTCCACGACGAGATAATCATGCGCACGCCGGCAGGACGCTTCGGCGAGCCGGAAGAGCTCGCTGGCGCCGCGATCTTCCTCGCCTCGCACGCATCGGACTTCGTGACTGGCTCGGTCGTCTATGTTGACGGCGGCTACGCGATTCGCTGATGCAATTCGCGGCGCGCTGTTTAAAGGCGAGTCCGCGATGCCATAAGATGCCGCCATCATGGCTCGACGCCGCTCCGCTTCTGCCGCGCCTGCGCATCCGCCCGCGATCGAACTGCCGGCACTGCAGCCGCTCCGCGTGATCGTGGTCGGCGAGGTGATCCTCGACCGCTACCTCTGGGGCGATGTCGCGCGAATCTCACCCGAGGCTCCCATTCCCGTGCTGCGCGTGCAGCGCCGCGAGGAGAAGCCGGGCAACGCTGGCTTCGTGATGGCGAATCTTTGCGCGCTCGGCGCCGAGGTCAGCGCAGTGAGCGTGGTCGGCGCGGATCGCAACGGGCGGATGCTGCGCGAGATTTTCGGCGACCTCGGAATCGGCACGCGCGGGCTTCTGACTGATCCGGAGCGGCCCACGATCGTCAAGGAGAGGATGCTCGGCTCGGTGCAGTCGGCGCATCGCGCGACGCAGCAGCTACTTCGCGTCGATGAGGAGGATCCGACTCCCCTTCGTGCCGCGCGCGAGCGCGAGCTAATCGCGAACTTTCGCCGCGAGCTGAAACGCGCCGACGGCATACTGATTTCCGATATCGACAAGGGTTTGCTCACACCTTCGCTATTGAAGGCCGTGATCGAGGGCGCCCGCGCGCGCAAGATTCCCGTGATCGTCGATCCCAAACGCACCGAGGATTTTTCGATCTACCGCGGCGCGAGCGTGATCACGCCGAATCGCTACGAGACCGAAGTTGCGACTGGAATTCGCCTCACGGATCGCGACGCCTGGCGCCAGGCCGCCGAACTGCTGGTCAAGAAGCTCGCCCTCGAGGCGTGCCTGATCACACTCGACCGCGACGGGATGTACCTCGCCGCGCGCGGCGGCGCCGACGCGTATATCGCGACGATGCCGCGCGAGGTTTACGACGTGACGGGCGCGGGCGACGTGGTGCTGTCTGTCTTCGGGATGTTCACGATCGCCGGCCTCGGCTATGAATCCGCCGCGCGAATCGCGAACCTCGCCGCGAGCATCGAGGTGACGCGGCTCGGCACGGAAGTGATCACGCGCGATGACTTGTCGCGCGCGCTGAGCCCCGGCCGCGACGGCTCGGAGCGCAAAATCCTGGCGGAGGAGGAGTTGACGGTCGCACTCGAGCGCGAGCGTCGCGCCGGCAAGAAAATCGTCTTCACCAACGGATGCTTCGATCTGCTGCACGCTGGGCATATCCAGATGCTCGCGTTTGCGCGCGCCCAGGGCGACGTGCTGGTGGTGGGCCTCAACAGCGATCGGAGCGTGCGCTCACTCAAGGGTCCGGATCGCCCGATCTATCCGGCCGATGAGCGCTCGCGAATCCTCGCCGCGCTGGAGGCGGTCAGCTACGTCACGATCTTCGACGAAACCCGCGCCGAACGCGCGATTCGACGCGTCAAGCCCGACGTGCTGGTGAAGGGCGAGGACTGGCGCGGCAAGAAGGTGGACGGGCAGGAGTTCGTCGAGGGTCGCGGCGGCAGAGTCGTGCTCGCACCTCTGCTCGGCGGTCGCAGCACGTCGCGCACAATCGAGCGCCTCGGCGCCGCTGCGAATCGCTCAGCGTCGACTAGCGGCGCCGCGCGTTGATGAATCGAGCGGCGCGATCGAGGTAGGGCTTAAGTTCCGTCACCTCAAACCACCACGCGAGGCCGAGATAGATGACGCCCAACACGCCGAGCACGATGAGGCCGCCGAGCCGCGGGCCGAGGAACATCGTGTGAGTCTTGACGACAAAAGCCACCGCAGCCGCCAGCAGAGCCATTGCCCAGAGTGATGCAAGGAATCTGCCTCCGACTCCGGTGCGCCCGATACGCCTGTTCAGTGCCCACCTGAGCAACGCGAACTCGACCCAGCCCGCAATTCCGGCGGACGCAGTGAGTCCAGCGACGCCCCACTTCTGATCGATTCCGATCCAGTGCGGCAGCGGAATCGCAAAAACATATCCGAGTACCACCGTTAATCCGACGCGTATGAGCGCGAAGCGAAGCGGCGTCCGCGTGTCCCACAGCGCGTAGAACGCCGAGTTGTATAACCGGCCCATCGTAGCCGCGAGCAGCCCGACTCCCGAGCCAGCGACGACAGACCAGACGTAGATAGCGTCTGCGTGCTTGAAAGCGCCCGACTGGAACAGCACCGCACTCAGTACATCGCCGAGCAGGATGAAAACTGCGGCCGAAGGAACGACCCAGAACGCGATCTGTCTGAGCCCGCGGTCCAGGCGATAGCGGAGAATCGACGCCATCTGGTCAGGCGACGCCGCCGCGCGCGACATCGTCGGCAGCTCCGACGCGGCGACCGAAAAGCCAAACAGGCTGATCGGCATCATGTACATGATTTGGCCGTAGTTGAGCGCCGCGACGGCGCCAGTCGGCAGGAGGCTTGCGAGGACAGTGTCGATATAGGCGCTCACGTTGACGGCGCCCTTGCTCGCGACGACAGGAGTCAGGTTGTTGAAGACGGATTTGAGCGGCGCGGCGATACGCTGCCAGTCGATGCCATGCTTGCGCATCAGCGCGAGCGTCTGCGGCAGTTGTACGAGGATCTGCAGGATCGCGCCCACGATCGACGCCCATGAAAGCATGATGGTGAGGCCATCCTGCGAGCGCCGGGGTCCGTAATAGATCAGCGCCGCGATCATCGCCGCGTTCATCGCGACCGGCGCCGCGTACGAGGCGAAGAACTTGTGATGGCTGTTGAGTACGCCGAGGCACCACGCCGACATCACGAGCAGACCGGTGCATGGAAACAGGATGCGAACAATTTGAATCGTGAGGTCGCGCTTGTCGGCCTCGAAGCCGGGCGCGATCACGTCGATCAGATAGGGCGCGGCGAAGATGCCGAGCGCGACCAGGATTGCGACCGCGAGACTCAGCATCGCGCCGACGCCCCACGCGACCATGTCGGCCGTCTCCTCGTCGCCCTCGCCCAAGAGCTTGCTATAGACGGGTATGAACGACGCAGAGAGCACGCCCTCGCCGAGCAGGTTCTGCAGGATGTTGGGAATGCGGAAGCCGGCCTGGAACGCGTCGGCGGCGGCGGAGTTGCCGAGGAAGTGCGCAAAAAACGTGGCGCGGACGAGGCCGGAGATGCGGCTCAGCAGTACGCCCGCGGCAACTAACCCGGCGCGGCCGGCTCCGCCCGGCTGGACTACGGGCCGCGATGGACGCGCCGGTCCGCCGCCGCTCTCAAGCGGCGGCTGATTGCTTGCAACTTCGGCCAAGGTTCCCTGCCGAAGAAGTATAACGACCAGTATCAGTGCGGAGTAGTCGGCGATCTGGCATGGCGCGCTATCGTCGCTTACGATCGCCGAATCCGCGTGCGCCACTACATAGCATCGCTAGTCAGAAGTATCGAGCCGCTGGACGCAGTCGAGGCAGTGCCTCGCCGGATTGCACTAGAATGGATCGCGTCGGGCGCGCCGATCTTCAGAACCGGCGCGCCGGACGTACCGCCGCAGCACCTGGTTTGCTACCTGCCGCTAATCGATATTGTCGCGAACAAAGTTCTGCTGGGCGAGCACTGCAAAGCCGGGCTTTGGCTACCGAACGGCGGTCATGTCGAACCGGATGAAGATCCGCGCCACGCGGCGATCCGCGAATTGCGCGAGGAGCTGTCGCGCGAGGCGGCATTCATCCGCGAGCGACCGGTCTTCATCACCGTTACGCAAACCGTCGGAGCTTCGCCACATGCGGACGTATCGCTTTGGTATTTGCATCGTGGCGACGCGGAGGCGGCGGTCGAATTCGACCGCAGCGAGTCCAAGGAGGTGGGCTGGTTCGATTTCGCCCCTATCCCGCTTGAACAATCTGAGCCCCAGATGGCGAGATTCATTGCGAAGGTAACAGCGTTGCTCGCGGCGGATCTACGCTAGACTATCACTGTGAGCTTCTCGCTCTACATCCATATTCCCTACTGCCAGGCGAAGTGCCCGTACTGCGATTTCAATTCCTACGCCGCGGCGTCATGGCCGGAGGCTGACTACACCAGGGCTCTGATTCGCGAGCTCGAGTGCCGCGGCGATGCGGCGCCATTCAAGGGCGAGCGGCTGAAGACGATCTTCTTCGGCGGCGGAACACCTTCGTTGTTCGCACCCGAATCGATCGGCGCCGTGCTCGACGCTGCCAACCGCTTCTTCGGAATCGAAAGCGATGCAGAAATAACGCTCGAAGCGAATCCCGGCACCCTCGCTCAGGAGAAGCTGAGCGGCTTACGCGCGGCCGCTATCAATCGCATCAGCTTCGGCGCCCAGTCATTCAATCCGGCGATTCTCAAATTCCTCGGGCGGATTCATGATGCAGCCCAGACTCGCGAAGCCGCCGCGATGGCCCATCGCGCGGGCTTCGAGCGCCTCAACCTGGATCTGATTTTCGCAGTGCCGGGCCAGACGCTCGCCGACGTGATGCACGATATCGAATGTGCCGCCGCGCTCGAACCCGACCACATCTCCTCGTACAACCTGACGTTTGAGGAAGGCACCGCATTCTTCAGCGACATGAAGCGCGGACGAATCCGCCCGCTCGCGAGTGATGAGCAGGCCGCGATGTATGCGGCTGTTCGCGCCGAACTGCCGCGGCGCGGTTACGCGATGTACGAAATTTCCAACTACGCGCGGCCGGGATGCGAGGCGCGGCACAATCTCACGTACTGGCGGCATGAAACGTATTTGGGGATCGGCGCGGGCGCGCACAGTTTCGCGCGAATCGGTGTCGGCGGCCGGCGATGGTGGAACGAGCGAATCCCCGCGCGCTACATCGCGAATGTTCTTGAATCGGGGATAGCAGAGAGCGGTGCCGAGGAAATCAACGCGCGCACGTCGATGAGCGAATTTGTGTTTCTCAATCTTCGCCTGCGCGAGGGCTTCGCGGAAGCTGATTTCGCCGAGCGATTCGCGCGGAGCTTCGACGAAGCGTTCGGCGACCACCCATGCAAGCTCATCGACGGCGGGCTTTTGATTCGCGAGCGCGGGCGCGTGTTTCTTAGTGAGCGCGGGCTCGAACTTGCCGATTCGGTATTCGCCGAGTTTGTCTAGGTGGCGGCGCGCGCGATCGCCGCGTCAAGCAGTTCAACCACTCTTGCGGGCGTCGCGAGCCTGATAAACGCGCCGAGGCGCGGGCCGCGTTCCTGGCCGAGAATCGATCGATACATGAGCGGAAAAATCTTGCCCGGCTTCTCGTAGTTGGCGCGGCCGAGGTCGTAGATTTGCTTTTCAATTTCCTCGGCGCTGGCGTTCGAGTGCTCCTGGAGCCATCGGGCGAGCGCGGCCAGCTGTTCGCGCTCGGCGGCGGTCGGCGCGTACTGCTGCTTGGTCGGCTCGATAAAGTCGCGGTAGAAGTTGAGCGAGCATTCCATCAGCGCCCGCCCCATCGCCTGGGTCTCCGGGTCGCCGCCGATCGCGCGATCGTAGCGAGTCAGGTAGTTCCAGAGAAAATCGCGGTCGGCGCTGCCGAGCGCGGCGACCAGGTTCATCATCATCCCGAAGCTGAGCTCGCTCTCGAAACGGCGCGGGCTTTTGCTCTGCAGCACCAACCCGAGCGGCGAGTTTATCTGCGACTCGCGATCCTGCGCGGCGTACTCGCGGAGCGCATCGAGGTATTCGTCAACATACTGCGGGATCGCGTCGAGGAAGAGCTTGCGGGCGCGGCGCGGATTGATGAGCAGGAAAAACTTCAGCACCTCGATCGGCGCGTAGCGCTGCCATTGCTCCGCCGTCACGCCGCGGCCGACAGACTTCGAGA
>JASHQJ010000372.1 GCA_030037595.1 Candidatus Binataceae bacterium | reverse complement strand
AGCGGTATGCCGTGGCGATGCGCGACGCGCGCGAGTTCGCGAAGGTCGCAAATGTTGCCAGCAGGATTGCCTACGCTCTCGCAAAAAAGCGCGCGGGTGTCGCGATCGATGAGCTTTTCGATCGCGGCGGGCCGATCGCTGACCGCAAATTTCACCCCAATTCCAAGCTGCGGCAATATGTGCGCGAAGAGCGTGTGTGTCGTCCCATAGAGCTGCGGCACCGACACGACGTTTCGGCCTGCGGACGTGAGGTTCAGTATCGCGTAGTGTAGTGCCGCCTGCCCGCTGGCGACGGAGAGCGCGCCAACTCCTCCCTCGAGCGCGGCAACCCGCCGCTCGAGCACGTCGCTAGTCGGATTGCTGATCCGCGAATAACGATGACCTTCGACTTCGAGATTGAACAGCGCCGCGCCATGCTCAGCGCTGTCGAAGGCGTAGGCAACCGTCTGATAGATCGGCACGGCGACCGACCGGGTAACGGGGTCAACATCATAGCCGCCGTGGATCGCTAGCGTTTCACTTCGCACCGATAAGCGCCCTCAGCCGTTCAATCAGCGTCGAGCAGCGTGAGCATGCCCACCACTCCTCGATCTCTCGCTGCTGCATCATTGTCCGCGACAGCTGCGGCGAGCACGGTTAATTTTCACCCGCGGTGAACAGCGTTCCGCTAACCAGGGCGCTTAGGTCCGCGTCGCCGTTCTGATTCCTGCAAAGCTCGCGGGACGGATACTATTCACCGACACACTGCGGTCCGACGCTATCCCTGACTATAAAAGCCGGACTGGGGCGCCCTACAATTAAAGCCGCGGACTTGACTCCAGATGGCCATCGCGTTGCGAGTAGCCAGCCTGGCAGTCGGTTCACAAGCAATGGATCGCCTAGCCACTAGTCAGAATGGATGCGAGGATTCTTCCCGCAAGGCATGGGTACGCGCGCTCGAGATGACGGCGCCGATCGCGCGCAATCCGGCGATCATTCTGCCGCTGGTCATCGATCGTATGTCGCATACGCGAGGCGACCAAGCCGCGATATTTTCTCAAAGCGAGAACCTCACATATAAATCGCTCGCCCAGCGATCGAATCAGTACTCGCGTTGGGCGCTGGCGCAGGGACTTCCATTTGGCGGGATGGTCGCGCTGTTGATGCCGAATTGTCCCGAATACCTCGCGATATGGCTAGGTGTCACGCGCGTCGGCGGCGTCGTCGCGCTGATCAACACCAACCTCGCGGGTGACTCCCTCGCTCACGCGATCAACGCAGTAGATCCTGCCCATATCATCGTAGGCGCACCGTGCGGGGATGCGCTGGAGGATGTCGCGGACAAGATTTCCCCGCGCGCCCAGAAGTGGATCTTCGGCGAGAGTGATCTGCCCTTTCGTCGGATCGATGAGACGCTTGTAAACCTGTCAACTGCGACGATTGAAGAATCGCGCTTCAAGGCGCCGACCATCGCCGACCCCGCGCTCTACATCTTCACTTCGGGAACGACCGGCCTGCCGAAGGCAGCGAGAGTTAGTCACTTTCGGCTGATGCAGTGGAGCTACTGGTTCGCCGGCCTTATGAATGCGGAACCCACTGATCGAATGTACAATTGCCTGCCGCTCTACCACAGCGTCGGCGGAGTGGTGGCAATCGGTGCGATGCTGGTGCGCGGCGGCTCAGTCGTGTTACGCGATCGTTTTTCCGCGAGCTGGTTCTGGCGCGATATCGTCAGTTACGACTGTACCATCTTCCAGTACATCGGCGAACTTTGCCGCCACCTGGTGAATACTCGGCCCTGTGAAGCGGAGACGGAACATCGTCTGCGGCTGATATGCGGAAACGGCCTGGACCCGACGATATGGCGCAAATTCCAGGAGCGTTTTCGGATTCCACACATCCTCGAGTTCTACGCAGCGACCGAAGGCACATTTTCACTCTATAACACTGAGGGCCGGGTCGGCGCGCTCGGCAGAATTCCGTCTTTCCTGAAACAAAAAGCCTCCGTGGCACTGATTCGCTACGACGCAACCAGCAGTGAACCCGTCCGCGGCGAAGATGGCTTCTGCGTGCGTTGCTCTATCGATGAAGTGGGCGAGGCTATTGGCCGAATTAGTGCCGACCGCGAAGGGGGGTTCGAGGGCTACGCTGACAGGGCGGCGACTGAGAAAAAGATACTTCGGAATGTGTTTGTCGCGGGCGATGCGTGGTTCAGAAGCGGCGACTTGATGCGCAAGGACAGGGAGGGATTCTTCTATTTCGTCGATCGCGGGGGCGATACCTTTCGCTGGAAAGGCGAGAATGTTTCCACCACCGAGGTCGCTAAGATCATCAGCAACGCGCCAGACGTGCTTCAGACGGCGGTATACGGCGTGATGGTCCCTGGCAGCGAAGGCCGCGCGGGCATGGCTGCTCTTGTGGTCAAGCCGGGCTTTCAAGTCGGCGCCTTGCGCGAGTACATCGCGCAGCACCTTCCCCAATTCGCGCGGCCATTGTTCGTGCGGATCGTGGATCGGATCGAGATGACTGAGACCTTCAAGCAATCGAAGAACGAGCTGTCCCGTCAGGGTTACGATCCCAACCTCATAACTGACCCGCTCTACTTCAACGATCCGATTCGACAGGCCTTCGTGCCCCTCGATAGTCAGACATTTGACGATCTTAAATCGGAAAAGATCCGCCTCTGAAGAATCTTAGGCTGTGTTGCCGGCGTCGACGGTAAGTACGGTCCCCGTGATGTTTTTGGATTTGGGACTCAACAGGAACTCAACCGCCTCGGCAACATCATCGGCGTCCGCAAGGCGCTGCAGAGCGCTGCGCCGCTTGACTTGCGCGAGATGGAGATCGTCGAGGCTCTCCGTCATCGCCGTCTCCACGAAGCCCGGCGCCACGGCATTGACGTTGATGCCCAACGGTCCTACCTCGCGCGCAAGCGACCGCGTGAAGCCGACGAGCGAAGCCTTGGTGGCGCTGTAGACCGACAGGCCCTTGTATCCGGTGAAGCCGGTGATCGACGCAACGTTGACGATCCGACCGCCGCGATGGACCATCATGGAACGCACCACGTACTTCGCGAGCACGATGGGTGTGACGGTGTTGAGTTGCACCAGGCGATGAATCTGCGCGTCGTGCATCGTAGCCAACACGCCGCTGGTACCGAGGCCGGCGTTGTTCACCAGCCCGTAAATATGTCCGAACTGGCGGCGGCAGTTCCTGACCAAATGAGGGATGTTTGAGTTTTGCTCGAGATCGAATGCGACAAAGTGAAGCGCGCCTTGGCCGCGCGCTTCAACCTGCTTTACTAGTTCCCTGAACTGCTCGCTCTCACGCCGGGCGATCGCGATAACCTGGTATCCTTCGCTCGCGAGCTTGTTCGCGATCGCGAGTCCGAGCCCGCGGCTGCCACCGGTAACGATTACGTTTTGCACTAGACCCGGGCCAGCTTTCCCGAGGTGGCGACACCAACCGACTCAACGAATCTGATCTGCGCCGGAACCTTGTACGGCGCCAGGGACTCGCGGCAAGCGCCGATGATCTCGTCCCTGAGCTCATCGAGCGCCGCGTTCGGAGCCCGCCCGCCCTCTTTGACCATGACATCCGCGACGACGATCGCGCCGGTGATCGGATTTCTTCGGGATTTTACCAGTGACATCCGTACATCTGGATGACGATTGATTACCGCTTCGATCTCTTCCGGGTAAACCTTGAGACCGCCGACGTTGATGATGCCGTCACGCCGACCGACGAAATAGTAGCGATCGCCGCGCCGTTCAAGCATGTCGCGGGTATCGACAAAGCCGTCGGCATCCACCAGCGGCCCGCTCGCGCTGCCCAGGTAGCGGGCCGCGTTGCGCGCCGAACGAATGTGAAGCGATCCGTCCTGGATTTTTATTTCGACCTCACCGCCAGATGATTCTACTAGTTCCGCCGGAAACCCGGCCAGACCATCGTGAACCTCGAAGCCGACGCCGGCTTCAGTCGAGGCGAATGCGTGGACCACCTTCGCATCCGGGAAGATCTTCTTTAAGTTGTCGAGAATCGCCTGATCGACAATTTCTCCGGACAAGCGAATGTATCGTGGCGATATTCGGCCCAACGTGGGGCTCATCAGCGCCCGCCGCCAGTGGGACGGCGTGCCTGAGATGTGTGTCACACCGGAGTCGGCCGCACGCAGCAAAAAGTCGCCCGTCGGCTCATCGGCATCCGAGAGAACCAGTGAACCGCCTTGCAAGATCGCACGCAGAAATACCTGCATGCCACCGTAGCGCCGGATGTCGTAGAAGGTGCTCCAGACGATCGCAGAATCATTTGTCTGCTGTACCTTGATCGCTCCGGTCAGGCTGACCCTCGTATGCACCGCCATCTTGGGCATTCCAGTCGTTCCGGATGTAAGGAGTATCCATTCGCTGGTCGCGGCTCCTTCACGGGGCGAGCCGGTCTCAGCGTGCTCGGGTGAACAAATCGCGAAATATTCGCCGCCAATGTTCTCCAACTCGCTGATGTCCAAGTCGGATACTACAGCATCGACTTCGCCAGTAGTTGCAACATAGGAAAGATGTTCGCGGGTCAGGCCCGGCGGGCAAATCAGAAGTCTCCGCGCGATACCGTCGAGTTCGATAAGCGCCATCGCCGCCGGAAGCTGCTCTCTCGTGACCAGGAGCACTGAACGTCCGCGCAACTCCTCGCGCCGTCCACCGAGACTCGAACTGTTCGCAAGATCGCCGAGGCGGACGCGTCCGCGGCGGCTCGCGAGCCATGATTCGCGATGCGCTCTCGCGCCCGCGATCAGCGTGCATTCATTTTGCGGCATGTTCGTAGATTCGGACGAAATCGTAGAACGTTACCGGAAACTCTAGGTCTTCGGCTGCCGCAAAAGGATCGACCCCGAACTCGTCTTCGAGCCGCGCCACCACCACTGCGAAGAACAGAGAGTCGAGGCCGGATTCTAGCAGGACCAGACCGTCTTCCAACGGCGGCAGCTTCTGCTTTTGGTCCTTGGCGACTGTCTCGAATTGCGTGACTATCGTTGAGCGGATTGACATCATTGGCCTTCCTGGACTCGGCGGATTGACGCGCGCATAAAGCTGCACCGGCTCGCGACAGGCGCGACTCCATTCATGTCATCGCCTGTAGCCGGACGCTTGACCTGATGAGTGAATGCCGAGCA
>JASHQJ010000371.1 GCA_030037595.1 Candidatus Binataceae bacterium | reverse complement strand
CGAAGGCATCAACGGCATTACGGCAGTACACGTTTGCTTCGGTTACGCGGCGGTGGTCCCGAACAAGCCGTCGAGCTACTCATTTCTCACGGAGCTGGAGGAGAGCGTCGTCGACCAGGTTTCGATCGAGGCCGCGCAGCCTCGGCTCGATCTCGCGGTGCTGCGGAACCTCCCGAGCAAGCTGATGATCGTGGGAGTGCTAAACCTCGGCGACAAAAACATCGAGACGCCGGAAGTCGTCGCTGCGCGCATCGAGGCTGCCCTGAAGCACGTTCCAGCCGACCGCCTGGCTGTCGCGCCTGACTGCGGTATGAAGTATCTCCAGAGAGACGTCGCCTTCGGCAAGCTTAAGGCGATGGTCGAAGGTGCGCGAGTTGTTCGGGAACGGCTCGGCGTTTAGTCTGTCGTTCTGACAGATCCAGAACCTTCGCGCCCGCGCAGAAAATGCAACTTTGTTCCAAGTCTTCCCTGATTATGCCGCTCTAATTCCCTGTTCCCCTTCCGTAATTCCCTGCTTCGTTGAACAGGGAATTACAAGAGAACGCTCCGGATTCACTGGGCCTTTTTGTTCCGAAGGAGGCTGGTTGGAGGGAAATTAGCGAAATTCCCTGTATTTTCCCTGATTTACAGCGAAATCGCTGGCAGAGACTGGTTCGCATCGGACTGCGCCACCTGCTCCACCACACAGTTTATAGTATTCGCATACAATTAGGAGAAAACGACAGATTGGCGCGTGGAGGGGGCCATTGGTGCGGCTCGCGGCACCGGAGAGAGCGAGCAATGCTCAGAAATCGCCGATTCATCGCAATTCCTCTCTGTTTGGAAGAGACTCGGTGTCGCAAGCCGGCTCTCGGAGTTATCGCCGGGATCGACCGGGTCCTGGAGGAAGAAGGGCAAGGCGGCTGTTTCTAATCCGCCAGCAGTCGCTGCTGCGCGTCCCATTCGATCGGAACGCCGGCGAGAGTCTTGAGGCGCTCGGCTGAGAGGCAGATGCCTTGCCGCCCGGCGCAGATGGATTCCACCATTGCTGGAGCGAGCAGGGCGAGCGGCACCATATGGCGCACAAAGCTGTCGCTCACACCTTCTCGAGTTGCGATCTGACTCGTTGAAGCGGCGGTTCCGGCCGCGAGTTCGGCGAACCACTGGTAGCCGCGAGCCAGCGCTCGAAGCAGGGCACGGGCCATGCGAGGTGCTGCGACGGCTTCACCCGGGAGCACCAGGCGCGTCTCGAAGCCACGACGCCTCATGTGCAGCGGAACAAGACGAGTCATCTGAAGATCGACTCGGCGGGCGGAAAATCGGTCGGCCGGTAGCAGCGCGGGAAGATTGAGCGTGATCTGCATGCCATCCCGCCTAAGCTCGACTCGCTCGATGAGGGTGCCCGTGTTTTCCGTCGTCTCGAGCTGTTCAAGCGATTTGACCTTGGCATCGACTACCTCTATGGCCTGCTTGAGTTCTGCGGCAACGAAACCGCGAACCTTGAGGGTCGAGGCCAATGCCGCGCTATCCGAGAGAATCTGTCGTATGCCGACATTACAGTTTGTTCTGTCCGTTCGGCAGGCTGGCGCCATCCGTGGTCATCCGCTTCGGCGGTTCCCCTTATCAGTCTCTTCGAAACCAAGTAACGGTAGCGCCGCTGTCCTTTCTTCGCCCAGCAGGAATAGAGCGGGTAACCGCTGTCATCGAACAGTTTGCCCATGAGCATGCCGTCGCTTCTTCTGATTGTTCCTCCCGGCGGGTGAGCGGCTTTCTTGCTCAGCATCTCCTGAACTCGGTTCCAGAGCGCTCTTTCGATTATCGCTTCGTGCTGACCCGGATAGGTTAAGCCTTTTGTGCCGGATCTCACCCAGGTAAATCGGATTGGCCAGCAGGTGGTAGAGTGCGCCGCGCCCGAACCGGTATCCGCCGTGCCGTACATCGCCTCCCGATACCCATCGCTTGGAGACGACCCGCGGTCCAGTTCCTCTCTGACTTTACGCAAGGTCTTGAGTTCAAGATAAAGCCGGAATATCAAGCGTACAGTCTTGGGCTTCGGCTTCGTTTACCACGAGGCAACGATCGCGCAGGCCGTAGCCCAGCGGCGGCGTGCCGCCCATCCACATTCCCTTCTGCTTGGAGGCCGCGATCTTGTCGCGGATGCGCTCGCCAGTAACTTCGCGCTCGAACTGGGCAAAAGACAGCAGCACGTTCAGAGTCAATCGGCCCATCGAGATGGTGGTATTGAACTGCTGGGTGACCGCCACGAACGACTCTCCGTGAGCGTCGAAGATCTCGACGATCTTGGCGAAGTCGGCCAGCGAGCGGGGTCAGACGGTCTACCTTGTATACGACGACCACGTCGATGCGCTTTCCCTTACGTGGTCGAGCAGTGTCTTCAGGGCCGGTCGCTCCATCATCCCGCCCGAGAACCCACCCTCGTCGTATGCCGTCTTGATCAGGCGCCAGAACTCGCCAGCCTGACTCCCTGACAAATGCTTCGCAGGCCTGGCTCTGCGCGTGGAGTGAATTGAAGCTCTGGTCCAGCCCTTCTTCGGAGGACTTGCGGGTATAGATTGCAGAACGTTTGGGACCGCCTTTGTCACTTCGAGCCATGATTCGCCTCCCGTCGCTTGCCGCGCAGCCGAAGAATTGCGGCCCGTTCCAATGCGCGCTTGTAATCAGCGGAGCGACCTCAGTGAGCGACCGGTAGCGCTTTCGTTTTTAAAGCACGCCGCGGTCCGACACCCGGACCTCGTGAGTGACGCCGTGCCATTCGCGCATTAATACAGTTCCCGCTTGGGCTGCGGCGGCTGGTTCAGGTTTTAGCGGCCGTCCTGCTCGCGCGTCGTTGGCAAGACGAACCAGAAATCTTCGGCTCGATGGCTTGAGTCCTCCGTAGACTTGCTCCTGAATTCGATACGCCACAGCACGGGTCAGCAGTTCGCGGCTGACGCGAAGCGGCGGCTCGGAATTGTAGAGCCCGCGCCACTGCTGCTTCAGTTCGGTGATTGAGGCCGACTTCACCGAAGCCAGTTTCAACGAGATCATCTGGAGCGATTTGGGAAAGGTCTCGTCCTGCATGCGTGCCCGGCCTCCTCGCGGGCAGACAACCACATCGCTCTGGTTGGCGTCAGAAGCCAGTCACCCTGTTTGCGCCTGATTCGCCTTTCCATCTCCTTTGAGCGTTGGCCCGGCGCAAGAAAATATCTGCTCAGCGCTCGCTTCGTCACCGCGTCAGAGCAAGCATCCGACGCCAGCCGATGTGGCTGAAGGAGATCGTGAAAAATGGAAAGCGCGAAATTGGACAGCGCTACGAAAACTGGGGGGTAAACGCCGGTCTGGACGCGCGCCGGTGAAGAAGGCGGAGCGCAAGCCGAAAGCAGAGAGGCTCGTATGCCGGCACTGCGGTGACGATCTCGCTCCGAGCTTCATCAAGCGACGCGATCGCCGCTGTCGGAAGTGTTTCGCCAAGCGGTACGGCTCGGCGTCGCGGGCGAAGACGACCAAGACCAAGAAGTAGTGCCGCGAGCTACAGGAGGGATCGGGCGCTCAAACGCTCGATCCCTTTCGTTTTGCGCAATATCCTCTGTCCGCGCATCGCACGCGGCCGGGCCAATTCGAACCCGCCGGTCGGCCCGGCAATCGCCGTTTATTCCTGCGATTTAGCGGGACGTAGCCGGCGCAGTCGGTGCCGGGCCCGGCGAGACATACCCTCTCTCTTCGACAACTTCTCTACGGCGGCCTGGCTCGCTCTTACTTCGCTAGGTGGATGGTTCCTAGGATGTCGTTCAGATAAAAGACGGTTAGGCGCTGGTCGATCTGGTAGGCACGCAGCGCCTGCTCCTCAGGCATGATCGGTTTAAGCGCGCGCATGAACTCGCCTTCAGCGATCACTCGATTGCGGTCGAGCGTCACATTCGCGTTGATCAGCTTGGCCGCCTCGGCGTCGCTGATCACGCCGTTCTGCTGCGCGTTCTGATAGTCGTCCAGGAGCTTCTTACGCTGGTGGAGGTTGTTCATGAGTTTCTCTTGGTACGGCACGTAAACCGCCAGGAACTTGGTCTTCTGCTCATCGTTGCTGAACTTCATGTTGTCAACGAAGAGCTCCTGGCGCCGATTCTCCAGGTCCTCGCGTCCGAGCCCAGCTAGCGCGTCGGTCTGCATTTCGGCCTTGGCTGCAGCCGCCGGTCCGGTCTCTTGCGCCCACGCTCCCGCCGGAAGAATACAGACGGCAATCGCGACGATCCCCAGATGTTTGGTGACCCTGTTCATCGCTTCCTCCTAAAA
>JASHQJ010000370.1 GCA_030037595.1 Candidatus Binataceae bacterium | reverse complement strand
TGAAGGAGGCGGACTCGATGGATGCGGCGGCGCGATCGCGGCCTTTTTCAAACCTCAGAACCTCTCTCGCGGCATCGATCGGCGATCCTCGCCTTTTCCAGATTTTGGCCCTCGGCAGCCTGCTCGCGGTGGGCGCGTGGCTTCGCGATTTCAGCCTCCGTCCCGTGCAGATTGTTCTAACCTTCACAGCCGCGCTCGCGACGCAGCGGCTCACGTGGCGGTTTTATTCGCCGCGGGCTCGTTCCTACCGTAGCGCGATTATCACGGCGCTAAGCCTCACAATCCTGCTCCGCGCCGACAGCCTGATTGTGCATCCGCTCGCTGCGGCTGCCGCGATCTCGTCGAAGTCGCTCGCTCGTGTCCGCGGCAAGCATCTGTTCAACCCCGCGACGTTTGGAATCGTTGCCGCACTGCTCATTCTGCCGGGAAGCTGGGTATCTCCGGGGCAGTGGGGCAACCAAATCGCGCTCGCGGCATGGTTCGTCGCGCTCGGCGCGCTCGTGACGCAACGTGCGAGCCGCGGCGACATCAGCTGGTCGTTTCTCGGCTTCTATCTCGGCGCGATCGCGCTTCGTGTTGCGTGGCTCGGCCAGCGCTGGGCCGTCTGGGCGCATCAGCTTTCGAGCGGTGCGCTGCTGCTCTTCGCCTTCTTCATGATTTCCGATCCGATGACGGCGCCGAACCGCCGCGCCGCGCGAATCGCGCATGCCGCCCTAGTCGCCGCGATCGCGTACGCGTGGCAGTTCAGGCTTTACCGAACCAACGGATTGATTTGGGCGCTGTTTGCGGCCTCGTTCGCGGTGCCGCTCTGGGACCTCGCGATGCCCGCGTCCAAGTTCGAATGGAA
The DNA here is from genome assembly GCA_030037595.1 of Candidatus Binataceae bacterium. Classification (GTDB taxonomy): domain Bacteria; phylum Desulfobacterota; class Binatia; order Binatales; family Binataceae; genus JASHPB01. Next base: position 5,307 of record JASHQJ010000370.1, on the reverse strand, counting down.
CCAGAAAGGAGTAATGAATGAACACATCGTCATCGAGAATAGTCCTGAAGTTGGCGATCCTGCTCACAACGGCGGCGATCGCGTTCGGACCGCCGCGTGATGCTCACGCGTTCTGCGGCTTCTTCGTGGGCAAGGCCGACGCGACTCTCGTGAATCATGCCTCCGAGGTCGCGATGGCGCGCCACGACGGCAAGACCGTCATCAGCATGTCCAATGATTATCAGGGCGAGCCGAAGGACTTCGCGATGGTGGTGCCGGTGCCGGTCGTCCTGCAGAAGGGCCAGGTGCACGTCGGCGATCCGGAGCTCTTCGACCAGCTCGAGGCCTACAGCGCGCCGCGCCTCGTCGAGTATTACGATTCCGACCCGTGCGAGGTGACTGCACTAGGAGCGGCAGCGCGCTTCGGCGCCGCGCTGTCCGCCGCGCCGGCGGCGCCAATGCAGCGCGCGGCAAACGCGCGCGGCGTGAAAATCGAAGCGCAGTACAGCGTTGGCGAATACGACATCGTGATCTTGTCGGCCAAGCAGTCCGACGGCCTCGCAACGTGGCTCAGAGAAAACGGCTATAAGATTCCGGCGGGGGCGAGCGCCGCGCTCGCGCCGTACATCCGCCAGGACATGAAGTTCTTCGTCGCCAGGGTGAATTTGAAAGAGCATCAGAAGAGCGGCATCGAGCATCTCAGGCCGATTCAATTCGCGTTCGAGTCACCAAAGTTCATGCTGCCGATCCGGCTCGGGATGATTAACTCGAGCGGCGCGCAGGATTTGATCGTTTACATCCTGACGCGCAACGGCCGCGTCGAAACCACCAACTATCGAACGGTCAAGCTGCCGACGGGAGAGAACGTGCCCGAGTCGGTGCGCGCTGACTTCCAGGGATTCTACAAGGCGATGTTTTCGGAGCAGGTCACGCGCAACGACATGCGCGCGGTCTTCACCGAATACGCGTGGAACATGGGATGGTGCGATCCGTGCGCGGCGCCGCCACTCACGCCCGATGAGCTGCGCGCGCTCGGCGTGTTCTGGCTCGACGAGGCCGCGCGGAGGGGACCAGTGTTTGCGCCGATGATGTATGGCGGAGGCGCGGTGCCGGTGACACTCACGCGGCTTCATCTGAGGTACACGGCGGAGACTTTTCCGGAGGACCTCGTGTTCCAGGAGACGCAGGACACCGAGAACTACCAGGCGCGCTACGTGATGCAGCATCCGTGGAGCGGCTCCGCGAACGCGTGTCCCGCGGCGAAGAATTATTTCGTGCGGCTAAGACAGCGGAAAATCAAGGAGGCGGAGACGCTCGCCGATCTAACGGGATGGAATCTCGATTCGATCCTGAAGAAGGCGGGCCTCAACCGCGGAGGCGTCGAGCAGCCCTGGTGGCAGAGGATCTGGCAGTAGGAAGATGGAGGCGGCGGACGCGCCTCGCGCCCGCCGCCGCGCAATTTGCGAAGAGTGCGGGCGGGGACGCCCGCCGCCACTGCAGAAGGGGCTTCATGTTGTGCAGAGCGGATTTGATCACTGGCTCGCAGCCTGGGTGACGGTCGCCGGCGCGAGCATTTCGGGAGTGGCGCGGACGACCGGGTTGCGATTGCGGACGAGGCTGAACTGCGGCGTCGCACTCGGCGCGCTGGTCGAAGGAACGACAACTCCGATGGTGTATCCGCTTGTCAGCTCCTTGCCGATTCCGGCGACCGCATCCGCGAACGTTTCCCCCTTTATCGTCGTTGACGCTGGGAACTATCCACACGCGACCGCCGCCGAATCTAGCGAGCTGGTGCAGAGCTTTCGCGTCCACACGATCATTGTGGTTGGAGAGAACTATGGATCCAGGTACAAAATGCGATTGACTTCGATAATAGGGGTCTCCTATTCCAATCGCGTAAATCGGCACGCGGCTGTTTTCCAAGGTCAGGACATCACCAAGGGAGGCATGGCGGCGTTGTCTATGCCGTCGGTGATCAACAAAATCGCGCGGCTCTGATAGTGCGCTGTGTCGAGACTCTTCAAGGCCTGGCCGACCGCATCGTATATGGCTGTCGGCCCGTCGGCGTTCAGGTCTTCCAGCTTTTTCTTGACGAGGTCGTGATTGGTCGTCAGCGGCTGAAGCACGAGCGGATGTTGGGCGAATCCGATCAGCAGAACTTCATCGCAAGCGTTGAGGCCGTTGATCAGATCAGTGAGGGTCTGGCGAACCGCTCCCATTTTCGGCGTTATGCGGCCTCAGGTTTCGACAACGATCGCAAGCGACACGGGCATCGGCTCACCACTGTTGCTGAAGTAGGCGACGGGTAGCGACTTACGAGCTTCCCAGACGGAGAACTCGCCCTCGTTCAATCCTTCGATTGGCGCGGCGATGGAATTGGTGACCGAGAGTGCGTATTGGGCATAACCGCGTTTCTTTGCGAACTCCGCGGGCGCCTGCCCATGGATGTCGCAGTAGACGTTTTTCTCCGGCGCGCTCGGAAGCTCATACGCCATGATCGGCGTCGGTCCAGAACCAACGCTTGCCGATGTCCTAGTGGCCCATTCAGGCCCCCCTACTGCGGCTGAGTCATTGCCTCCGTGATCGGCGTCGCGGGAATCAGCGCATCCGGTGTCACGCGGACGATCGCGCCCGGGTGACCTTTGATCGTGAACCGCGGTATCTCGCCCTCAGGCGTACTCAGCGGCACCACGACTCCCACCGCGTAGCCGCTGCCAAGCGCGGCTGCAACGCCACTGATCGCATTGTCGAATGAATTGTCGCCATTGCTGGCCACCGCCGGAATGATCCAAACGCGTCCGCCTCCGACATCAACGAGTTGATTAAGCGCGTTCGCATCCACACGCTCAATGGCGCCGATGTTCGGCAGAGTGAACGGACCCACGGCAAGTCTCTGGCCACTTGGCGCATTCGGATTGCCGATACCGATGGCGTAAATCGGTACGCGCCGATCCTTTTCCTCGGCCAGCACCGCCTCGAGCGTCGATTTGCTGGCGTTATCCATGCCGTCGGTAATCAAAAGAATCGCGCGATTCTGGTATGTGGCATTGTTGAGGATCTTCAAGGCCACACTGAGCGCATCGTAGATCGCCGACTGGCCGTATGCGTGCAGGAGCTCCAGGCGTTTTGTCACGAGATCATGTTGGAGGGTCAGCGGCTGCAACATGAAGACGTGAGCCGAGAATGCCATCAGCGCGACCTGGTCGCACGGATCGATCGAACTCAGCAGATTCTTGAGTGCCTCCAGGACCGTGGGGAGTTTCGGCGCCATACTGCCCGACGTGTCAACGAGGATCGCGAGCGAGACCAAGCCGGGATTGAAGGCGTCATCGAAGCTCTCGATCGAAAGCGGGTGACCGTCGAGCGACGCAGCGAAGTCAGTCTGCTTCAGACCATAAATCGTATTCCCCGAAGCGCCCTGTACCTGCAAGGTAAACCTGTTGTAACCCGGTTGGCTTGCTAACTTCGGCGGATTTTTCCTCGTGGCACTACAAGATGATGGTGTCGCCGCAAGGGGAATGCTACTCGCCCCAAAAAATTCTTTCATATCGGCCGAAGCGGTCGATTCCGCCGGCTGTTCGGGCCAGGCTTCGCTCGGTGAGAGGTTAGACGGCTGCCTTTGAAGGGCCGGCGGCGGTGAGTCGGCGCATCCGGCCAGCGCGAAACACAAAGCCAGCGCGAATCCGATCGCGAACGCGCCTCTCAGATTTCTCACAAGCTTCCCTCGTCGAAAAGCGGCAGCTCACCGAATATCAGTCCTGTCCACTAATTGCTACCAGCAGTAGGCGGGGCGCTGGATCGCTTCCAGACCACGTAGTGCTCGGTGGTCGCGATCGGACGGAAACCGTCTTTCACCAGCAGGTCCTTGAGCACAGAAACGAGCGGCAGCAACTGGACGGGAGAATCGTTGACCACGACATTGACCTGGCCGGAATCGATTGCAGCCTTCATTTGGTCGGTCCAGTAGTGCGCCGTGGATTCGATGTGCTGAAAGAAATCGGCACGGCCAAGGCGGCGGCGCGCGGCGAGGAAGCCCTCGCTCTGAAGCGCCGCGATTCCCTCGCGATAGACGCCGTAGGTCTCGGGAAAGCGGATGAGTTCGCGGCGATTCGCCTCGAAGCATACGAACGACGGCGCGATCACGTCCTCGTCGGCTCTGGAAGCGTCGCGCACCGCCGCGCCCAGGCGCTCGATCTCGTCGCGGGGGACGAAGCCGAAGCCATAGACGCTGCCATGCAGCCAGTTTTCGTTGACGAGCGGCGTGAGCCAGGCGAGGCAGACGATAATCAGAAGCGCGCCGCCGCCGATCCAGATCAACTGCCCGCGGCGCGGCGCTTCAGCCGTGATGAGATCGCGGGCGGCCTCGACGATGCGCATTGCGCCGAGCGCAGCGACGATCGCGATCAGCGGAATCGCTTCGAGATAGTTATGCCCCCACGCGGTTGGGCTCAGCACCCCGAAGAAAAGATACTCGGCGACGACGAGGCCGAGCACGAGTGCCAGCGCGCGAGAGACGCGGCGCTCGGCGATGATTCTGGCGCATCCGAGGATGAAGAGCGGCGCGAGCACGTCGAGGATCATCGCCGGGTAGAGCGCGACGTTCGCCGATGTGTCGCGGCCCTTGAGGAAATGGAAGATGTAGACCTGGTAGATGAATGGAAAGCCGTACCGCCAGTAGAGGAACGCCGTGAAGATAACGAGCGCGGCGGTAAAGAGCAGGCCGGACGCGATTGCCTCGACGATGCGGCGGCGGGCGATGACAATGAAGAGTAGCACCAACGCGAACGCGATCACGGCAGTCAGCTTGATCGCGCACGCGGCGAAGAAGATCGCGGCGAGAATCACGGCCTGGCGCATGGCGGCGAGTTCGTCGTCGAGTGCGACCAGCGCGGCCCACAGAATAAGCGGAGCAACGAAGCACTCGCGCTCGTAAACGTGATAGCGAAAGACGATCGAGCTGAAAGCGTATAGAATCGCCGCGGCAACGGCCGTCGGACGATCCGCGACGCGGCGCGCGAGTGCGAACGTCAAGAGACTCGTCGCGTAAATCGCGCTCTGGTTAAGAAGTTCGATCGTAAGATGACTTGCGCCGAATATCCTAAGGTAGGCTCCGGCGATCCATTCGAGCAGCGGCAGATGCGGATGCACGAAATCCAGATAAGGCCTCAGGCCCTGGCTCACGAGCCACGCGCTCTCGAGGTAGAAATCGTCCTCGACCCAAACCTCGGGATAAAGCAAGCGAACCACGCGCGGCACGAGCAATACCAGAGCCAGCGCGAGCGAGATGCCACGCGCGGAGTCGCGCGATGAGCCGGTCCGCGCGGGCTT
>JASHQJ010000369.1 GCA_030037595.1 Candidatus Binataceae bacterium | reverse complement strand
TAGCGGCCCTCTTCGTCGGGCAGGCCCGCGTTGGGAACGCACGCAACGTAGAAGCGTGAGATTCCGGCGAGCGTGCGCAAATGGTCGGTCATGAAGTCGGGGCCGGTCGCGCAGTTGAGGCCCATCCAGAGCAGCTCGCGGTGCGCGAGCGAAGTGTAGAACGCCTCAATATCCTGCCCGGCCAGCAGCGTGCCCATCGTCTCGATCGTTCCCGACACCGAAACGGCGGGCGTGACACCGAGCTTTTCGATCGCGCGCTCGATTCCGACCAGACCCGCCTTGCAGTTGAGCGTGTCGTTGACCGTCTCGAGCAGCAGCACATCAACGCCGCCTTCAATCAGTCCTTCGGCCTGCTCCTGGTAGCCCGCAGCCAGTTCGTCAAAGGTGATGCCGCCGGTGACCGAGATACTCTTGGTCGTCGGGCCCATCGATCCGGCGACGAAGCGCGGCTTGTTCAGCGTGCTGAACTTCGCTGCCATTTCGCGCGCGAGCTCAGCCGCGAGGCGATTGATCTCGCGCGTCTTGTCGGCCAGCCCGTACTCTGCGAGCACCACGGGTGACGCCTGGAAGCTAGCGGTCTCGACGATATCGGCGCCTACTTCGAGGTAGCCGCGATGCATCTCGCGGATGAGATCGGGCCGCGTGAGCACAATATTCTCGTTGCATCCGTCGTAGCGCGCGCCGCCGTAGTCCTCGGCCGAGAGATGATGGTCGAGGATAAACGTGCCGAACGCACCGTCGAGCACTAAAATTCGCTCGGCTAGTAGTTCGCCAAGCTGCTTGATCCTTTGCGCGTTGGTGGTCATCCTAAATCCGTCACCGCCCGCGGCGGTAACCGCCCACTTTATCGTAGTGCTGAAAACCTCGCAATTTTCGCCTTTTGGCGCGATCGAAGCTAACCGGCGCGTCCGATTCTCCGCGCTAATGAGACGCGGATGAGCGGCCGCAACTCGAATTTCGCCGGCCGGCGCGTGATTGTGACCGGCGGCGCGGGCTTCATTGGATCGCACCTGGTCGATGCGCTCGCGCTTGCGGGCGCGCGCGTCCGCGTGCTCGAAAACTTCGCCACGGCGGCTCGCGGCTGTCTGAATCGGAGGGCTGAGCTGATCGAGGCTGACATCTGTCGGGCGGATGCGATTCGGTCGACATTCGACGGCGTTGACACGGTCTTTCACGTCGCGGCGCTGCCGCGGATTCCACTCTCGATCGCGAAGCCGGTCGAAACCCACATGACCAACGTGGTCGGGACGCTCAACGTGCTGATGGCGGCGCGCGACGCGCAGGTCCGGCGCGTGGTTTTCTCGAGTTCCTCGTCGGTGTATGGCGCCCAGCCGACGCTGCCTCTCGTCGAGTCGATGGCGCCGCATCCTACGAGTCCATACGCGTTGCAGAAGTACGTTGGCGAGCAATACACCGCGATGTTCCATCGGCTCTACGGCATGCAGACCCTGTCGCTCCGCTACTTCGCGGTGTACGGGCCGCGGATGGCACAAGAGGGCCCCTACATGCTCGCGATCGCCGCCTTCATGCGCGCGCGACGCGAGGGGCGGCCGCTCGAAATCCATGGCGACGGTGAGCAAACGCGAGACTTCACGCATGTGAGCGATGTGGTGCGCGCCAATCTGCTCGCGGCGGATTCGGAGATCGCCGATGGCCGTCCGATCAACATCGGGTGCGGCCGCAACGTGAGCGTCAATCGCATCGCCGCGATGTTCGGCGGTCTGACGGTACGGAGCGACTCACGCCCCGGCGACATGCGCGACACGCTGGCCGACAATCGCGAGGCGGCGCGCGTGCTTGGATGGCATCCGCAGGTGTCGATCGAAGAAGGAATCGGCGCGCTTCTAAGGGCCTGAACCATTGCGGCGCGCGCTTTGTATTAGCAGCCGAGATCGGCTAACCGTCTCTGCACAATCATGGCCGATTACTACAAGCAGCACTGGATCGATATCGACGACGGCCGCCACGCGGCCTACGACCAGATTCTCGCGTACCATCCCGCGCTCGAACCGCTGATCAAGACGCTCGACTTGAAGCCGGGCCTGAAGGTGCTCGACGTCGGCTCCGGTCCGGGGCATACGACGCTCGAATTGGCGCGGCGCGTTGGCCCCTCGGGCAAGGTCACCGGCGTTGATATCAACGCGGAGTTCGTCGCACGCGCCGGACGCCGCGCCAAGCAAGCGGGCCTCAACGCCGAGTATGTTGAAAGTCCGTTTCCGCCGCTCAAGTTTCCCGATGGCTCGTTCGACCGCGTGTGGTGCAAGAACGTTCTTGAGTACGTTGATTCAGCTGCCGATACTGTCGCGGAAATGGCGCGCGTGACCAGGAGTGGAGGCGTAGTCGCTGCGGTTGACAGCGACTGGGACATGATCGCGCTCGAGATCGGCGCAGCGGCGCGCGAGCGCACCGAGCGGATCCTGGCGGCATCCCAGGGAATCGCCGTGCACGAGCCGCGCATCGGACGGCGCCTCCACGGCCTTTTTCGCGACGCCGGACTGACGGAGGTCAAGGCAGAGATTTTCGCCGGCGCGGATACCGTCGGGCGCGCGCTGCCAATGCTCAAGGCGAGCTTCGCCCGCTACGCGCGCGACTCGGGGAAAATCGCGCCCCGCGAAATCGAGGCGTGGCTGGCGGACATCGATAGCGCGGTCGCGGCCGGCCAGTTCTTTTTCGTGCTGCCACAGTTCGTGGTGCGGGGAATCAAGCGATAGGCGCGGCGGCTATGTCATCACCGCATCCGGCCGAGCCCGGGAGGATCAAATGACGCTGGCCTGGCTTGCCTTTTTCGACGCGATGCTCGCGATCGTGCTGGTCTTCGTCGGAACCATCGGCGCGCACTTCTACCTCGTGCATCCGTTCCTCGGCTTCCAGTTGTTCGTGTTCGGATTCCTGCTGTCGGTCCTCGCGCTGGTCTTCGGGATCATCGGGATGCTATTGACGCGGCGTCCGGAGCGGCGCGGTGCCTTCAACCGCGCACTGATTGGCACCGTAGTCGGCGCGATCATCGCGGTGCCGGTGTTCATAATTCTCTTTCGCGGCGGCCGTTATATCGTCAACGACATAACCACTGATACTGACAATCCTCCCGAGTTCTCAGCGAATCAGAACCTCGCGTTCAACCAGGGCGATCCGCACTACACGCTCAAGTACAACAAGGACAATGCCGCGAAGCAGGAGCGGATTTACGGCGTGGTCGCGCCGCTCAAGGAAAAAGATCCGCCGGCGGCGATGTACGCCAAGCTGAAGGATATCGCGGCGTCAAATCCGCACTGGACGATCGTGAAAGCCGACCCTGACTCGATGACGATCGAGGGCGTCGCGATCTCATGGCTGTTTCACTTCCCCGACAACTTCATCATCCAGGTGCGCCCCGGCAGCGACGGCGGCAGCCTGATCGAGATGCGCTCCAAGTCGCGGTACGGGGTCGGCGACTTCGGCGTAAACTACCGGCGCATCCACAATTTCTTCGATCGCGTCGCGCTCACCCGCGACAACGACGAAGAGCCCGTGCCGTAAGCAATAGCGCGCTATCGGCAAAATGCGCGGATCGTGCGCATCACGGCGCTCTTGCGATCCTCGTTGACCGGGTTGGTGAAAACGATCGCGGTTGCCACGCCCGGCGCGCATAGCTCCTCGAGCCGCTCGCGCACGCGCGATTCCGAGCCGACCAACAGGGTCGCGTCGATCATCTCGTTGCTCACTGCGCGCAGTGCCGCGTCGGCGTCGCGGCCGGCTGCGCGGATTCCCTCGACTTCGCGCTTGAAGCCGGAGCGAGCAATCATGTTGCCATAGAAGCGGAGCGCCGCGTAGCGCGACAGGAGTTTGCGCGCCGGCCGTCGCGCTGCCTCGAGATCGTCGGAGATGAATGCCGTTGCAAAGAGCGTCGCCGTGACTTCGCGCGGGTCGCGATGCGCGGCACGTGCGCCCTCCGCCAGCTCGCCCATAGCCTCTTTCACACGCTGCGGCGGAAAGAAGTTGAAGATCACGCCGTCGCCGATCTCACCCGCCAGACGCACCATCGGGCGCGAGACACCCGCCAGGAAAATGGGCTGCTTCCCTTCGACCTTCGGGTTGGTGCGTCCGCCGTCCAACGCCTTGCGCAGTGTCGTGACCGTCTCGCGCATCTTCTTCATCGGATCGGCTGGCCCGCCCATATCGATCCCGATCGCGCCGTTGGCCTCGCGATGGCCGGTGCCGAGTCCCAGGATGAAGCGGCCGCCGGTAAACTCGTGTAGCGCCGCGACCTCATTGGCGAGCAGCAGCGGATGGCGC
>JASHQJ010000368.1 GCA_030037595.1 Candidatus Binataceae bacterium | reverse complement strand
CGCCCAGCTGAAGGTCATTTAGCATCCGGTCGAGCTCCTCGGCGGACTTGGGTTCGACCCCACGAACCAGCGACATCGGGAACTCGCGCCCGATGACCGATAGAGTCTGTAGGAGTTGCTTGGTGTCCGATGGGAGCCGGTCAATACGCGCCGCAAGCACCCCTTGCACGGTCGTGGGAATTCGCGCTGACTGCAGCGGTTTCACCAGCTTGACGGCACCGTTACGCGCAATCACGCCGTCCTCCAGCATCGCCTGATACATCTCCTCCATGAAAAGAGGGTTGCCTTCCGTTCGCTCGATGATCAGCTTTTTGAGAGCTGCCAGGTCGGGAGAGTCACCGAGCAGCGCGTGCAGCATCTCATCCGCCGATTCCTTGCCGAGCGGATCGAGCCGGAGCTGCGTGTAGTAGGTCTTCGAGCCCCACTGATGCGAGTACCCCGGCCGATAATTCACCAGCAGCAGAATTTTTGCATTCGCGATCGAGTCCGCGAGCAGGTTGAGGAACTCCTGCGTCTGCTCGTCGATCCAGTGGAGGTCCTCAAACATCACAATTAGTGGTTGATTGAGCGACTCGCGCAGCATTATTCGCTTGATCGCGTCCAGCGTACGGCGCCTGCGGATGCTTGCGTCCATCTGCGCAAGGGGATCATCGCCCTCAACAACACCGAGCAACGCCAACAAATACGGCAAGGCATCTTCGAATGATCGATCCAGCGCCAGCACGCGCCCTGTGACCTTCTCTCTTCGAGTGCGAGCGTCATCGTCCGATGCGATCTTGAAGTAGGTGTGCAGCAGGTCGATTACCGGCAGAAATGCCGATGCTTTGTCGTGTGATACTGAGACCGCCTCCAGCACCATCCAGCCCGACTGGTTCTTGGCCTTGAACTCGAAGAACAGCCGCGACTTGCCAACGCCCGGCTCGGCCATTGCGCCCACGATTTGACCATGGCCCGCCCTGGCCTGCTCCGCGGCATGCCCGAGCGCCTCCATCTCCCGCCCGCGCCCAACGAATTTCGTAAGCCCGCGTCCTGCTGCGCGCTGCAAGCGCGTGCGCAACGGGCCAAGGCCTGTGACCTCGTACACTTCGACCGGCTCACTGACCCCTTTGATTTTGGTCGGGCCGAGAGACTTGAAGATGAAATAGCCCTCACACAGCCGCCTGACCTGCTCGGTCGCCGCTATAGATCCAATCGGCGCCAATGCCTGCATCCGCGAAGCCAGGCTAGTCGAATGTCCGATCGGCGTGTACTCGGTGTGCGCCGCGTCAGTCTTTATCGAACGCACCACCGCTTCGCCGGTGTTCACGCCCACTCGAACCTGGATCGGCAGGCCGCCATCGGCGCGGATACGATCGGAGTAGCGCTTCAGCTCCTCCTGCATCCGGAACGCGGCGTACAGCGCGCGCTGCGGATGGTCCTCATGTGCGACCGGCGCGCCGAACAGTGCGAAGATACCGTCGCCGGTACTCTGCACGATATAGCCGTCGTAGCGATGCACCGCATCGATCATCAACTTCAGCGCAGGGTCGACGATCGCGCGTGCCTGTTCGGGATCGATGTCCTCCATCAGCTCCATCGAACCCTTGATGTCGGCAAACAGCGCGGTGACGGTCTTGCGCTCGCCCTCGAGGTTCTCAGCCGTGGGCGCGTCCGCCATCCGAATCCGAGGTTCGTCTGATTTACTTGTCGCGGATCCTGAATGGGATCCGAGCGAGGCGCCGCACTCGCCGCAGAATTTCTCCCCCGGCTCATTCGATGCGCCGCAGCGCGAGCATTTGGCCGTAAGCGCGGAGCCGCACTCTCCGCAGAACTTGCGCCCCTCGCGGTTGTCAGCGCCGCACCTTCCGCACCGCATCAGTCACCCACTCTACTGATGAAATCTCACGCAGTATCGCGACATGGCATAGCTCAACGCAAGGCCGGAGATTTGGTCATGGCACGTTAAGACCAGATTAGTCACGTTTGCCTTAGTTAAGGCACAGTGTTAGCTACCGGACAATCTCAGAGCAAAGGGAGGGTTCGGCAATGGCAGTTTCGGCGGTTATCACTTTTCGCGTTCGAGACGGTCGGTTGAACGAGCAGCTGGAGAACCTAAGGGAGGTAAAGCGGATGGTGGAGCGGGCGGGCGGTAGTTTCCGCGTTCACCGCCAGCTCTTCGGCGCACAGATGAACAGCATCGTGGCGGTGAGCGAGTACAGGGATTGGGCGGGCTTCGCGAAGATCCGAGCGGACAAAGAATTCCTGCAGTTCGTGGAGAAGGTTCGCGGCAGCGCCAACCCGGCCGCAGACTTCCTCGGCGGCGACCTGTACGAGGACGTGCAGATCTGAGCGGTGGGCCCACTAGGGCTGCACGCGTTGCTCGACTGCCGTCCTGGGCGCGCGGACAGCTCTTTTTCACTCAGGCGTACCCGGTATGTATCGGCCGCCCAGTCTGCCTGATGTGTTTTTTTGCTATCGCCTCGTCTTTGGGAACCCCTGATGTTCAGGAGCACATGACCGAAAACCGCGCCAATTGGCCACGCGTCGATGAATCTGATCGTGGCCGCAATTCAGGCCGGAAGGAAAGGTGGGGAGGACGCACACTGCCAATCATGAGTAAAGGCCGATTTGTGTTTGCACTGCTACTGATCGCTAGTGTCGGATGTGCATCGAGCCAAACTGCCTTGCAGCAGAAGTGTTCCCAGGGCGATCAGGGGGCATGCGATGAGCTAGCCCGAGCACAGCAAAGCCCATCGCCTGTTTCGACCTCAAGCGGCCAGCGCCAACCAGACCTCAGCCAACCCGCACTGCCGCTCCCGCCCATGATGCGTTAACTGAGATAGTCAAATCTTGACGCTGGTAGACTTCGGCCGAACATTGGAGCGGACGGAAACGACTCGTTGGGGGGCAAAGCCATCTGGCCTGCACAGCACGCGCGTCGAAGTTTGGAATTCCAACTCGCGAACGCCGGTCGTGATTAGGCCAGTCGGACCGTCTTTCGTTACTCGACGTGTGACGTTGCGTCCCGTCTCCGGGTCTTTTTCGACGGTATCGTAATCGGTTCTCGCGTCTTCGATGATCGACCGAATCAAAGTTGCAGCGTTGCCTTCGAGTTTGAGAATAGAGTCGCACTCCGCAAGCACGACCGTTTTGTGCTTCAAATCGATATCGCTATAGATCAGCGCCTTTGGCGTGCTGGCAGTCATCGTCAAGACCGCATCGTTGGGCACCAAGGCGAGAGCCGTGTTCAGAGTGTAGTTCTTCCCGGCCGCCGACGGGGCGATGATGTGCGCGTTAATGGGCTTGTCGAGCAGTCGCGAGGTTATCGCAACGTAGGTCAGCAACACCGGCTTGCGGTCGCCAGCGTAGCCAAGCCGGGCGACGGAGGAGTCTACCTGTTTCAGAGCATCGGGCGCTTCTATGATTTCCTTGGCGCTCGCGTAGAGCTCGGCCGATGTTCGAACAGGTGCGCCATTCGAACCGGCATTCGAACAGTCGCCAAACCCTTGTCCAGCATGCTCGTTACCCGTTCGAGTGTTCGAAACGCTCGAACCCTTCTTGCCCATCTTCGCAACCTCGCGGTCGAGGATCTTGGCAGTGATACCAATTGTCTTCGAGGAGTCTCTGCGTTGGCATGCGTACTCAAGCTCGGGGAGTTGAGCGAGGCGCTGAATCTCTGCAAGGAGGTCGAGCGTGGTCACGCATACCTCCAGGCGGAGGCGACTTTTCGCATCGCTTCTCGCTCGGGGAACGACGGCCGACAGCGGCGGGCGGCATCAAGCACCGCGGCTTCAACGAGCTCCCGGGAATAGCCACGCCCTCGCAGCGAACATGCAAATCGAAAAAGTTCCAAGTCGCGTTCGCCTTCGGGGATTCCTGCCGCCACGCGCGCAAAGTCGACGCGACAAGACATCAGGGTGTTTGTCGCCAATGCGTCCCGGGCGAGCAAATAGCGGAGGGAGAGTAAGTTTCAGCAGCCAGTCTGGTGGATCTCTCAGCGCCACTTCCTCAATACGCGCCGAGACGTCCCAGCTATAGACCCGCCCGTTGGGATGCACAGACGGTGGAGCGATCACGTAGCCGCCCTCGCCCCGCACGTCGAGCCCCCGCCCGATCGCGCCAGCGCTGGTTCTGATTTCGGCGCCTACCGGGTGTTTGAAATAGCGATGCTCCCCGCCGCCTGGGGTTAGGACGGTCGGCACCTGGGGGATCCTGCCGTGTTGCGCTTCGAGCGAAGCAAGCGTTTCGTAGCCGCCATGGCGATCGTCGATGTCGAGTACGAAGATATTGCTCCGCAGGCCTGTCGCGACGCCGACATTCGCCTCAGGCCAGCGTTTCCACCAAGCCTTGATCTGTTCTGCATCCCGGGTTGAGTCTTTGCAGCCGTGTGCCGTGAGTGGCTCCTTGGCCTGAGGACGACAGGGAAACACGGCGAAGCCGAACTGCGCTGCATAAGCTAAGGCCGCTCGTAGCATCAGCCCCCTATCGCTACTCATCGTGACGTTGCTGGAATGAGATTGCGCTCGATCAGCCTCTCGATTTCGCTCGCCGGTATGCGGACGGCACGACCCAATTTGACCCTCCCGATTTTCCGAGCGGATGCCCACATCCTCACCGTAACGGGCTTCAACCCCAGGGCCCTGGCCGCTTCCTCGATTGTCAGCAGTGTTTGATCTTTCATGATAACTCCCTGTCGCGCTACTCAACGATTCCACGATTGACCGGGCGCGATCAAGTTAGTTATGATTTCACAATGACTGATTTGAGTATGACAGTTGGGAGAAACTGGTGGCCTCTTTTGGACCGCTACGAAGCTGGGTTCGAAATCGTTCATAAATGGCCGGTCCCTCCCGACATCCGTCTTGCGGGAGACCGCATTCTGTACGGGCCAGCTCTTCGCCCAACATCCACATGGGTCAGGAATCCCGGCCCAAAAATGCTCGCCGATTTCGTCTCGCTTGCTGATGCCGAAGAGAGCGAAATCGAGCGGTACGCAAAACGATGGGGCGTCTTGGGTCTGTGCAATCACAAATTGGTTTGGGGTCACGCCAAACTGGTTGGGCAGCAGGACACCTGCATGCCTGCGAATGCAGACCCGATCGAGCGTTGGCACTACTTCGCGGGTTTTTTCAAGTTCGCCCTCGGCGAAGGTTCTCGTTTGCGCAGCAAGGGGAAGCTAAAAATGCGGACCCGTAAGGCGGCGACCGAGGTTCGGCAATTTGTCAATCAACTCGAATCTGCGATTCGTCTGTTTGGATGCCTGCGCCCGATCCTAGTGGTCGAAGCAGGGCGCTTTGAAATTAAGCTCGGAGGCGAAGGATACATCACGATGCTTCCAGCCGCCCTTACGACGCAATTGTTATTCACACTTTCCGGAGCGTCAGGGTTCGCGACCTGTGCCGAGTGCGGGCGATTGTTCACGCCGCGTCGCCAGCCGCGGAAGGGCGAAAACAATTACTGCCCTAACTGCGGCATTCGCGCCGCCTGGCGGGCAGCGCAGCAGAGAAGACGAAAGAAAGTCAATACAAGTGTCGAGCGAAGCCGACACAGAGGAGTCTCGAATGAGCGTCTATAGGCGAGGGAACACTTGGTGGTTCAAGTTTCGATTCGAAGGGCAGGTCATTCGCGAGTCGGCCAAGACGACGAGCAAGACTGTGGCACGTGAAGCGGAGCGCGCACGTCGGCGCGGCCTTGAGCTGGCAATCAATCGGGTATCTCGGCGGGAGAAGATGCCCTTGTTCTCCACGGCGGCAAATGATTGGCTCGCTCGGCGTACCGACCTCGCATCGAATACACGTGAAGCATATGCACATTTTGTCGAGACTTTGACCGAAGAATTCGGCGGTCGCCTCGTTTGTGACATCGACGAGGAAGATATCTCCTCACTCCAGAGAAAAAGACTCTCTCAAAAAAGTCAGCGCGTACGGCGAACTTCGAGATCAACGTGCTCAGGCAAATCCTGAAGGCCCATGGCTTCTGGGGATCGCTGGCCGACAAGGTCAGATGTCTGAAGGAACGACACGATATTGGGCAGGCCATCAGTCCAGAAGACGAGCGTAAGCTGATCGACGCTACTGCCAAGAGTCGCTCTCCCGCGCTGTTGCCGTTGCTGGTGCTTTCGCTCGATACCGGCCTGCGGGCATCTGAAGCGCGCTCATTGCGGATGATGGACCTCCGCCTAAATTGGGATAGCGGCGTTGTCGTCAGCGGCGAACTCACCGTTCCGAAATCGAAAACAGAGGCAGGTACCGGCCGGACCATACCCCTGACTTCTCGCGTGTGTGCCGTACTAAGTATGTGGCTCGCTCGATTCGCTGAGCTCAAGCGGGAGGAATTTCTCTTTCCCCGCCATTCAATTGGGCTCGCCGGAAATAACCGATTGCCCTGCATCCATAGCATCCGAGCAGATCAGCAGATCGGCTCATGGAAAAAGGCGTGGCGGCTCGCCTGCAAGAGTGCTGGGGTTCGCTATCGATGGCATGACTGCCGCCACAGTTTCGTAACTCGGCTCGCCGAGAATCCTCTCGTGAGTGAGGGCACGATAAGGGCTCTGGCTGGGCACGTCTCAAAAAAGATGCTCGATCGCTACAGCCACGTCCGCGTCGCGGCCAAGCAAGCCGCAATAGCGGCGCTCGAACAAGCGAGTTTGGCATTCGTGGCGTCCGGTTCTGGGTCGGATGGGGCACAAAATGAGGCACAGCAGGATGAACAACCGCTGCTGAATTAGGAAAAGCCTTTTAATTCATTGGTGGACGCAGCAGGACTTGAACCTGCGACCCCTTGCATGTGAGGCAAGTGCTCTAACCGGGCTGAGCTATGCGTCCACCGAGGAATCGCGATTATCGCGCCGCGCGGCCGGCGTCGCAAGATGGCGTCCGACGGACGACTATTCAGCCTCGCCCGAACTGCGTCAGCGACAGCGTGTTGCCGTCAGGATCCTTGAACCACGCGACCCTGCCTCCCTCATCGGGCGTCGCCCAGATTCCGGCCGCATCCTGCTCAAGACCGGGATAGCGCTCGAACTTGACTCCCTTGGCCGCGAGGCTCGCGACCGTCGCCGCGATATCAGGGACCTGCCATCCGAGCACAGTGAAAGGCTGCGGTGTGAACTCCTTCACCTTCTCGATATGCAGCCGCGTATCGCCGGCCATCAGTACAATCGCGAACCACGCATCCTCAACCAGCTTCAGGCCCAGGACGTCGGTGTAGAATGCCTTCGATTTTTCGGGATTCGCCGTCGCAACGAATGCCATCACCTCGCTTCGGCCAAGTGACATATCGAAGCCTCCTCATTCTTGTTCAGTGCACACGCCTTCACTTGGCGTACGAAAGAATCTCAATCAGATGATGATTGGGATCGAAAAGGCAAAGAGAACGCGCGTCGCCTCGCGCCCATTCAGACGGTCCCGGTCCGCGCATGTTAGCCGCAGCATCGAATGCGTCACCATAGGCGATGCGCGCGTCGCGAATACGCTGAAAGGCGTGCTCGAACTCAGCCGGCGTCATCGAGAATGCCA
>JASHQJ010000367.1 GCA_030037595.1 Candidatus Binataceae bacterium | reverse complement strand
GTGGTGTTCAAGCAGTAACAAGAATTGGACGAGCACATCGCGCCTGGTGAGAAGCTGAACCGCGGCGTTCGATCGCATTGAGCAACCAGTGAAGAAAACGAAGTAGGTTTCAGATCTTCTCGAGTCGGGTTCTGTGCCTTCCCTGGTTCGCGGCATTGCGGTAACGCCGTTCCCTGCTTGATAGCGAGAATTCTCTGCTGACTTATCCAGGGAATTTGAACAAAAGCCCAAAGAACCACAAGCGTTTTGAGCGTGACGAACGCCCAATGCGCTCCAAACCCGAAAATTCTCTGATATTTCCGTGCTGAGCAAGGGAATTTTTATAGCCAGAAACTGGCCGCCCAGAAACTGAACGTCGGCTCGTAACGATCTAAGTGCGCTGACGCTTGCCGCCGTTGTTCTTGGCGTCGTACTCGCGGGTCCGCAGGCGACCTTCAACATGGATTTGTCACCCCTTCTTAAGGTACTGGCTCGCTGCTCCGGCGAGCTTCGCGAAGGCCACCACACGATGCCACTCGGATGCAGGAACGAGTGCTGGCTAAAAAAATAGCCCGATTTTGCTCGATTGTGACAGATTGCGACGCATTGTCGACTGTCTGTGGGGGGTCTCAAAATTCTCCGTCCTCACGGACATGCGGGTTCAAGTCCCGCCCTCGGCACCATTGAGCCTCCTACCGCGATAGCCGACCCCATTCAGGAAGCGGCTGATTATCATGAATCGATGACGCGATAAGATCTCCAGCTCTCACGCTCAGCGCGACTCCGTGACCCGCATAAGCGCCTGATACCAGGATGCGTGGATTCGCTGGATGCGGTCCAAGCAGCGGGACGGTGCTGTCAGTAAATGCAATAGGACCGGCCCAGCAGGATTCGATAGGAGTCTTACCAAGAACAGGATGCAAGGCAGGTACCCGCCGTCTTAGACGACTTAGCATAGCGGCTGGGTTGTCTTTGTGGATATCAGAACCTTCGAGCGCCTCGGGATTACCGAAAGTGAGTCCCGCGCCAAAGATCGTTCTCCCGTCGCGCAGCGTACGGCCCCACAGGTACGGCAAGTCCTTGGTATAGAATGGTATTCCTTCGGCCATCCCTATCGACCCCAGATCGGCATCGCTTAGCGGCGCGGTGATGCACGCGTAGGTGAGCGAACTGTGTAGAGGCGGCGCACCAGGAAGAGTTGCGTTTATCCACGCATTGGTCGCGATTACAAGGTATCCTGGAAAAATCCTTTCGCCATCAACCTCCAGGCACAGCCCGCCTTCAAAGCTGATGCGCAATACTCGCGCCTTCTCGAACAGCACCGCGCCGAGTCGCTCTGCAGCTTTGGCGATGCCGATAGTCAACGCCGCCGGCTGCACGACTCCGCCGCTAACGGTGTTCGCAATCCCAATCGGCTGGCCGTCATCGGCCCAGGGCAGTTGCCGCTTCGCGTTCTTGCCATGAATGATTTCCCAGCAACCGGGGAGAGAAAGTTCGCAGTCGATTTCTTCTCGCGCGACGATCGATCTCAACCCGGGCACGCACTTGTCGACCTGATCAAGTACTCCCACCGCCGTGCCCTCCAGCACGAGTCCACCGGTTCGTCCGCTGGCGCCGTCACCAATCAGGCCGGCCTCGAATAGAAGCGAGCGCGTGCCTTTGGTTGCGAGATGATAGGCGGTGGAAACACCGGTCAGGCCGCCGCCGA
Organism: Candidatus Binataceae bacterium; assembly: GCA_030037595.1. Taxonomy (GTDB): domain Bacteria; phylum Desulfobacterota; class Binatia; order Binatales; family Binataceae; genus JASHPB01. The sequence continues at coordinate 5,694 of JASHQJ010000367.1, read as the reverse complement.
TGATTGCTACGTCCGGACGGCTTGCGGCTTTACTGCGGACAAATGAATATCGATCTCGTATCCACGGCGCACGGCCCCATTGTCTTCGCAGGTCAGTCATCTGGATTTCGTCGCGACCGCCTGATTGATGCGCGCGCTTCGCCGAGCGAAGAACGCGGCCGAATACACCAGTCACACTGACAGCAGGCCGCTGCTAAGATCATATCAATCGGCAACCGATGGACGCCAATTACGCAGGTGAGTGTTACGGCTGAGCCACAACGGTGCCACGCGGGAAACCAATAGACCCTTCGCCGGCGAATTTGATCAAGCCGGCAGCGTCGCTCGCCGAATTGCGCGCCGCGATTCAGTCTTGTCGCGGCTGCGATATCTGGCAGCGCGCCACCCAGGCAGTTTTTGGTGAAGGCTCGGCGGATGCGGAAGTGATGCTGGTCGGAGAGCAACCCGGTAATCGCGAAGACATCGAGGGTCATCCTTTTGTCGGGCCTGCCGGCAAGTTGCTGGACGAAGCGCTCGCCGAAGCTGGAATCGATCGCAGCCGCGTCTATATCACCAACATCGTCAAGCATTTCAATTCAACGACGCGCGGCAAAATACGAATTCACAAGAAGCCGAACGCCGAAGAAATCGCGGCCTGCCGGCCATGGCTTGAGGCTGAGATCGCGCGCACCGCTCCCAAGGTAATAGTTTGCCTGGGAGCAACTGCCGCGCAGGCACTTATGGCGCCGAGTTTTCGCGTGTTGCGTCAGCGCGGCCAGATGATGAAATCGACGCTCGCTCCGCTCATCACCGCGACCGTTCATCCCTCATCGATCCTGCGGGCACCGGACAGCGAGTCGCGACACGCGGCGATGAAGGAATTCGTCGCGGATCTGAAAAACATCGCGCGTCATCTTCCCGCGTCAGCTTTGAAGAAGCGTTGATCAAGCTCGCGAGGTTCGCGTTGGGAGGTTCACGTTGAATCTCTATCTTGCGCGTGCAGTCCGCGATTTCGATTTCTTGCGCCAGCGCGTCGCGCGATTTGCGCTTCCCAGCTCCTTCGCCCTTCGCTCCTGGAGCAGGCGCTTGGCCGATTCGAGCCGCCGCTTTTGCGCGGCTGACAAGTTGCGTCCGCCGCGATTGATAAAGTACGTGACCATCCGAATAGCCGAGCCGATTCCCTTGGGGCTAACATCCTTCCTGGCAAGGACGCGTGCGATCGTGTGCGCATCTTTGGTGAACAGACCTTCGGGCGGAAAGGTGGACACGGTGTGTACGTTCTGAATCCAAAGGCTCCGCTTTGAAGAGCTCTGCGTCCTCCTTTGCGCGCGATTCTTGTTACTTGTCCTCGGCATCGGCGACCTTTGTTCGATTCAAGCAAAAGGCGGGTCCTCACGCATACTCATTGATTTCCACGACGGACCGTTCTGCAAGCTGAACAAATTACATCCCCGCAAGACGGTCGGATGCGGGCCCGTGCCTAACGTGTATTCCAGCAGCGCGGCTTCGCCTCGGCGCGGCAACATAAGATGCAAGTTCCTTCCGGCTGGCGCCCATTCGAAACAGCGAGCGAACCAACAAATCGATGCTCACCGACGGATCGGCTGCCTCCATTTTTGCGACCCGCGTGGAACCGAGCAACCGTCCGAGCTGCTCCTCAGTCATGCTCCGCCGGTTCCGCCGTTCCCTGACCGCGCTGGCCGGCCTTGAGCTCTACAATGGCTGACTCCTCGTCAGTAGCCCCAGAAACTCTTTTGCGTTGCGCACTTTCCAGCCGGCCGATTCCGACTTCTTCCTGGTCCGATTATCCATGGTCATCATCTCTTGCCGGTCAATTCATCATAACGTCGCAGCCGCTCTTGGCATCGTCTAATCACAGGAGATGGTGTCTTCCGGCTCTTCTTGCTGAACACCTCAACGATCACGATGGCCTTCGAATCAATTCGATAAAGGATTCTCCAGGCGCCGTCTTCATCCACGATCCGCAACTCGTAACAACGACTCCCGATCGACGGCATTGGACGCGAGTGCGGCAATGAGAGAAACTTCACCCCGCTAAAGCCGCCGCAGCAGTACCCTGCCTCGATGCTTGTATCCTTCGAAAAAGGCGGGGTTTTTGATCTCAGTGCGTAGCCAGACCGAGGGTTTGTCGCGAGCCTTGGTCACGCAAAGCAGTTTCTGTCAGAAATGACGTGACGGCAAGCGCCCTGAAACCCCGTACCGCCTAGGTTCGTGATCTCAGGCTAGTAGTTGTGGATCAGGCCCGTGACACCGGCGATGAAGATCGCGCTCAGCAGCCATCCCGCGATAATCTGCAGCCATAAATAAGTACGAAGTATCGAGCCGCGCACCGAGACCTTGCAGCCTGCTATTTCGCACTCACCCGAGGACGTTTCATCAGGCCACCAGTACGGCTCCTGGTGCAGATTGACGAACGGCAGAAAAACATCGAGCGAGTAAAGCAAAGGATGCAGGCCCACGAGCGGATCACCCTCGGGCGGTGGTGAATTCTCGGGCCACGTAAGCCGCATCACGCCAGCACGTTTTCCCGCGAGCACGGCCATCCATCCGACGAAAATCACCAACACCGACCAGTTGAACGCAAGCAGCGGCCGATGACCATAGCCGATCGTCGCCTTCAGGAAGCCGCCCAACATGCCGCCGAAGAATCCCAACCTTGAATAGCGATCGTCTTCCTCGGCGATAAAGACCTTTATCGCCGACGCTTCCTCGCCCGCGCTCAAGTAATACTTGCCGAGCTCGTTATATGGCTGCGAATGAAAAACCGGGCGGCTGCAGCGCCAGCCACTTGAGCCGGCTGTCAATGGAATTGATGCCGGCGGAAACATCGTGAGCATGCGCGTCGTCAGCATCGTAAACTGCGGCTGACAGACCATTGTAGGTCAGACCGTCGATCAGGAGCTTGCCGGGCGCCGGCCAACTATCCCAGTCATCGAGCAACAAACCCACCGACGCGTCGCGAAGATCGCATTGTGCTCCGTTCTGCATCGTTACGTTGCGCCAGATAAAAGTGCGCGCCACCGTCATCGCTGAGCCGTCGAATCCATGCTGGGCGCCGGGCACGCCGAGGAATTTCGCATGGTCAACGATAAAGCTATCGGCGACGCGATCGGAGGAAACATTGGCGAGCCCGGTGACTTCGACGTCGCCGTCGGTGCCGAAGCTTCTGAGAAACACCACACCGTCGATACTCGCACCCGGGGCTGAGATGGCCGCATTGTTCGGGTTGATGAAGTGGCCGGAATCGAAATGCAGGTTGCCGCCGATCTTCGCGCCGCCGAAATTGACCGAGCCGTACGACTCGAAGCGCCGATTGAGCCACACGTTGCCGCCGACCTGGAGCAGATAAGCAAAGAGCGTATCGCGATGACGCCCGAGAAACGGCTGATCGCGATCCTCTTCGTAGCGAAGTGATGCGCCGCCGAAATCGAGATCGAGGCCGATCTTGGCATGGTCAAGCGAGATTGGCATGGCGGCGTGAAACTTCTTCGCCATGCTCAGGTTGTTGTGAACGACCACGCCGCTGGCGTGAATCTCGCGCACGTAGCTGCCGTCCAGCTCGAGATATGGAAGGTCGGCGCCGTTCAGCATGATCGGCGACTTGAACTGGCAGTTGTCGAGCACGATTGGTATCGGCACATTCACCAGAGCCAGATCGAGCACGTTGACGATCCGCGCGCCGATGACCCGGATACCCTTCGGATCAATCTGGCTCACGGCCTGATGATCGACGCAGAGCCATCGGATCAGCTCCGCGCGGATCTGGCGCGACGCAGGCCAGCTCTCCGCGTGCGCAGGATCATTCGATACGTCCGTCCTGGCCCCGCTGGTTCCCGCCACGGCAAATTCGCCGCGATCGACGTTGTCGATGTCGCTGAATACCAGCATCGCGCGCTCCGCGCTGGTCAGATTCGGGAACTTCTTCGAGGCGAGCGCGAGCAGGCGGTTCCGCTCTGGCGGGCGATCCGCCGGTGCGGCTCGGCTCGCGCCTCTTAGGGCGAGTAACGCGACGAGAATTGCGCAGGCGAAAAAAAGTATTGAACGCGTCCGCGTCGTAGCTTTCCGAAAATGGCTTGGGACCTTGTTGTACCGCAATTGAAATGCAGTGGCCCGCTTATTCCATCTTCACCAGGAGTCCCCGCGCGCGCGACGCCTCGAACATCCAACGGAAAAACGCGACGGCAAAGACGAAGTAAACCAAATTCAATCCGAGCCCCCATTTGAAGTGGACCGAAGAGAAGACGCCGTTCACGATCGCCTCGCGCATACCTTCGAACGAATGCGTCGTCGGCAGGATCCTGGCCAGCGGCTGGAGGAACCACGGCAGCGCGACAATGGGATAGAACACGCATGAGAGCGGCATCAGCACGCCGGCGAAGCTCCACGCCATCGCCTGGAATTTTGTCGTGTACCGGAAGATGAGGCCGGTGATGACGATCCCCATCGTAAGCGCGAACAACGCGAGGTTCAGGATGAATGGTATCAGCGCGGGAAGTTGGGGAAACAGGTTGTAGTGATAGAAGGCCCAGGCGATGAGCGCCTCCACACTTAGACCTATCATCGCCTTGCCAAAGGTCACGATTATCAGGCCGGTCACATACTCGGATACGCTCAGCGGCGAGGCAAAAAGACTTACCAGGTTTCGCGACCATAGCTCTTCGAGGAATCCGACCGCCATGTCGCGCTGAAACGCGTTGAAGAGCCCCCACAGAATAACCGCGCCAAGCAGACAACTCAGCACCGACGGTTGCAGGCGATCGCCTTTGCGTAGGTAGAGCGTGAAGAATCCCCAGACCAGGATATTAACGATCGGCCAATAGACCATGTAGGTGATGTGATTGGCATTGTGCATCACCTCGTAAAAGTGGCGGCGGATTACGGCCTTAATTCGATACGGCTTCATCTGGGCGGCGGCTGGCGAGACGCAGAAAGACCTCGTCGAGCGCGGGCTTGTCACGATTTTCTCTGAGCACGCTGCGGGTAACTTCGATCGGCGTGCCGCTCGCAATCACGCGACCATAGCTCAAGAAGATGATTCGATCGCACATGCGCTGAACTTCAAGCATATTGTGCGAGGTATAGAGGATTGTCGTGCCGTAGCTCTTTTGCAGATCGAGTAATATTTCACGGACTTGCAGCGCGGCCTGATGATCCAGGTAGGCGGTCGGCTCATCGAGCAACAGTAGTTCGGGATTGTTCAAGAACGCCTTGCAGAGTCCGACGCGGGTAGTCTCGCCCGATGACAGCTTGGAGACGGGCTTGTTCTTGAGACGCGCGATATCGAACCGGTCGAGTAGCTCATCTATTTTTCGCTCGGGGTCGCCGACTTTGTAGATCTCGGCGAAGACGAGAAGATTCTCCATCACCGTCAGACGCACCGGAAATGCCATGTAAGGCGAGGTGAAGTTGAGGCGCTGGAGGATCGCCTCGCGATTGGAGTCGAGTTCCCTACCGAACAGTTCCGCGCGGCCGGCAGTCGGCGAGATCAGTCCGAGCAGGATGTGGATGATGGTCGTTTTGCCGGCCCCGTTAGGACCGACGAGGCCTGCAATCTCGCCGCGATTGACGACGAACGATACGTCATCCACGGCTGTGAACTTGCCGTAGGTTTTGGTCAGGCCTTCGACCCTAACGAGCATTCGCGACACAGTACGCTACGCAATCCAGCGGAACAAACCTTCGTTACCCTTTTTC
>JASHQJ010000366.1 GCA_030037595.1 Candidatus Binataceae bacterium | reverse complement strand
TGCAGCCTTGACCACAATCCAGCTGCGCTTGATCCGCGCCATCCCGAGATTCACCATCTCGAGAAAGTTCGGGAAGCCGTAACCGAAAACGTCGCCAGGTGCGAGATGGTTCAGAAGCAACATCCCGACGCCGCCGCTCAGCAATACGATCGGAGTCAGCGCGCGATACCAACCGCCGCGATCGATTCCGAGCAGGTTCCACTCGACGCTGCGGAAGAGCCACGAGAAGAACGCAATGAGTTCGCGAAACCCGAGGTTGCCGAGCGCACCCAAGATTCCGACGATGACAGCGAGCAGAATCAGCCGAACGTATTCGAACTCGTCGCTGCGAAGGCCGAATCCCGGCAGGCGCATCGCCATAACCCCGAGGCCCGCAGGCAGTTAGAGCTCCAGGAAGCGCGACACGACGGTGAGGAATTCGGCGAGCTGGTCGTGATGCACCCAGTGTCCCGCCTTCTCGACTGTCGTGGTGCGCGCGTTCTTGAACGCGCTGAAACGCCCGTCCTTAACCCAGTCTCCCGCCCATGACTCGGCGCCGCGAATCAGGAAGGTTGGAGACTTGATCCGTCCCCAGATTTCGCGTGCGTCCTTCGAGTTGAACATGTAGGGCGACGTAGCGTGCACGTAGTTGTCAAACTTCCACGAGTAGGTGCCGTTCTCGTTGCGGCGCACGCCCCAAATCGTCAGGTGGCGCGCCTGGTCTTCGCTCAGATGCGGATTCGCCTCGCGCATGCGCGCGAGAGCTTCGTCGATCGACATGTACTCGCGCACCTTGCGCCGCGCGAGCGTCTGCATCTGCGCGATCCAGTTCGACATGCGCTCATAGGCGGGCGTTTCGTGGATCATCCCGGGCGGCGGGCCGAGTCCCTCAATCGACACGACGCGCTTCACCATATCGGGGAACGTGCCCGAGTACTGCAACACGATACTGCCGCCGAGCGAGTGCCCGATCAGGGTCGCCGGCTCGTTCGTGATCGCCGACATGAGCTGCGTCAGGTCGAGCACGTAATCGATCATCGAGTAGGAGCCGCCGATCGCCCAGTCGGAGTCCCCGTGGCCGCGAAGATCTGGCGCGACGATATGGAAATACTCACGCAGCGCGAGCGCGGTCCAGTCCCAGTTACGCGAGTGATCGCGGCCGCCGTGGACCAGCACCAGCAGCGGTTTGCGTAGGTTTCCCCAATCGACGTAGTGCAGCTTGAGACGCTGCGAATAGAAGTAGTGCGAGGTCGGCCCGATGATGCTGTCGGCCATCGAGGGCTATCTCCTCCGGATGTTCAATTTCGCAAACAACGCGCGGCTTCCGCGTTCGCGATCCACGAACACGAGAGGCTACAGGTTGGGTCGAATCTCTTCCAGCGCCTCGCGCGCAGTGCGGACGATGTATTCGATTTCGGAGTCGCCGATGATAAACGGCGGCGCGATCATCATCGCATCGCCACCCGCTTTCCCCGCCATCCCAGTCGCCGGATAGAAGAAGAGCCCGCGCCTTACCGCCGCTCCAAGCACGCGGTTGGTGACCTTCTTTTCGGGCGCGAACGGCATCTTTGTCGCCTTATCGTGAACGAGCTCGATGCCCCAGAACATGCCGACGCCGCGGATATCGCCGACCATCGGATGCCCCGACAACTCCTCCTTGATATGCGCACCGAGTCGCGCGCCGACCTCAGCGGCGCGCTCGACCAGATGCTCGCGTTCCATGATTGCGAGCACCTCATCGGCGACTGCGCATGCAACAGGATGCGAGCTGTAGGTATAGAACATGAACTCCGCTTTGGCGCGCTCGACCTCTTCGACCAGCTCATTCTTCACCGCAGTTACGCCCATCGGTAGATAACCGCCAGTCAAGCCCTTGCCGCCAACCAGGATGTCTGGAATTACGTTCCAGTGATCGACCGCGAAGCGACGCCCGGTGCGGCCGAATCCCGTCATCACTTCGTCGGCAATGAGCAGCACGTCGTAGCGATCGCAGATTTCGCGAAGGCGCGGCCAATATTCTTTGACTGGCGGCACCGTGCCGCCGCTCGATCCCATCATCGGCTCGGCGATGAAAGCCGCTATCGAATCGGCGCCCTGCCTTTTGATCTCCTCTTCGAGCGCGTTGGCGCAATCGATATCGCATCCCGGGTAAGTCTTCTGCCACGGGCATCGATAGCAATATGAGGGTCCGATCTTCGGCCAGTCGAGCAGCACGTGCTCGTAGTCGGCACGGCGTCCGCTGCCGCCGGCCGATAGAGCTGCGATCGTGTTGCCGTGATACGAAAATCGCCGCCCGATGATCTTCTTCTTAGATTCCTTGCCGCGCACCTTGTTGTAGAGAATCGCGAACTTGAGCGCCCCCTCGACCGCCTCCGAGCCGCCGCTGGTGAAGAAAAAACGATTTACGCCCTCTGGCGTCCAATCCGTGAGCCGCTCGCCGAGGTGCTCACGTTCCGGCGTGGTCCACACCGGCACGACGTAGTCGAGGCTCGCGATGGTGCGGGCCGCGAGTTCGGCAATTTCCTTGCGGCCCTGGCCGATATTGACGACGATCGCGCCCGCGCCGGCATCAAGAATTTTGCGGCCCTCGGTGGTGTAGAGCCAGGCGCCTTCGGCGCGCGCGATGCTGATCGGGTCGTGTGGTCCTCTCAGAAACAAGGCTTGCTGCGGCATGGCACAATCTTAACCGCGATTGGAATCGGCGGGCAATCGAGCAGCTGTGAACCCGCTTCGTGGCCCTGATGAATTCTCCAAATGGTTCACCCTTGCAACCTTCAATCACATAATGGGGTATGTGGAAAAGCGGAAGCCGCGTTGCCGCCTCGCTTACATCAAGGCGGCCTTCGCGGACGCATCAAAGCTGAATCGGACCGTCTCAGCGAAGGAAGGCGCCGACCAGCTCGGGCTTACAGACGACGACGTCGTCGCTGTCATTCAGCAGATAATAAGGACAGATTTGAACAAGTCCATGACGGCGCACCACGATAACAAGATTTGGCAGGACGTTTACAAGACGTAGTCACGGGATGGCATTCGCCTCTAAGTAAAATTCGCAAACGATGCGACCGGTGCCCTGCTTCTGATCAGTTTCAAGAAGGCTGAGGACTGACAACAATGGCAAACCAGCCCCGCGGCTATCCCGATGTCATCACAAGTGCCGAGAGCGGAAGCCCGATGTACCGTGGCGAAAAGCACGTACCGTTGAAAATTGCGGACCGCACATTCTGGTACTGGCAGCCTGGCTGGTGGTGCTCGCTTACGGATCCCAACGACAACGAGGGCCAGCTGGTTGATGACGACAACGTTGTCGCCGAACGCGCGCGGCACGAGGCAGAGGCCATGGCTGCTGGCGAACCATTCACCCCAGCACTCATTCGCGCAATCCGGGTCCGCTGTATATTGTCCCAGCGTGAAGCGGGCATCGTGTTTGGAGCGGGGCCGAAGAGTCCTTCGAAAAGTATGAACGCGGGTTGATCAGGCCATTCGGACCAACTAAGCGCTTGCTGATGCTGGCGATGCCTGATGCCACCTTTATCCAGAGGCGCAAGGCAATGCCGGATAAGGCCGAGCCGGATCCCAAGTTGGTCGCACGAACGATCGAAGATGCGCGGCTTGGCAGGACCTTTGGGAGTGTGATGGGCCCGCGCGGTGACTCGCGTACCACGAACGCGAAGCCACTGCGCGCGCTGAAGCGAACTGTGCGCATCAAAGTCAGTTCGTCTTCTAAGGTTGAGGCCGGAACGCGTCGCGAGCGCGCACGGTAGGATCGAGCTGACCGATATCCAGCGCCGGCATTCTTGACATCGTGGTCATCAGGGGGTCGAATGGTAAGCGTGTCGTGCGATGCGCGGCACGGTCTGGCAGGTCTCCTGGATGCGCATCGACCGCTTTCATCTTCGATGCTGCCTCCAGCTAATGCTGGCAGCATCCTTCCTGATCCTGACGATTGGACAGCTCGAGCAGCCCATCGCACTGATAGCGCTGGCTTCAACCGCAAGCGTCAGCAACCGATCGCCGGATTTCTTCCGCGGTCCCGTCGAGGAAGTGGCATCGCAGGCTGACCTCGACTGGACCAACGCTGCGCGCGGGGAAAGCGTCGCGCCGATCGAGATCGGAAACGATCTCGCTGAACAGACAATCGCAGTTGAATTTGCGGAGATGGACCAGCCCGCAAGGCAGGTCTTTCATCGCCGAATCCTTCCTCCGTCGCCGAACGACGACAAGTAACCCTGCGCTATCGAGATTTGCGGCGCTCGCGCGCCCGCTGCTCGCGTTGCCATCTGACGATCGGCGAGGACGACGCACGCCGTTAGGGTGCTCGCGCGGATCAAGTTCGATTTCGCGCACTAGTCGCGCTCGCCGCAAACTTCAAAGCAGGTAACTAACGCAGATGGCAACGACGATATGAGGAACTTATGCAATCCGTTAAATCCAGGAGATTCAAATTCTACTCGGTGCTTGCTGCGGCCTTGGGCTTAAGCCTGATGTTCGCGGTCCCGGCATCGGCCGACGTGAAACCGGGAGACATGATCACCGCGCAAAACGCCCCCAAGGTCAAGGACCTGGTTGCGCCCGGCGTTTACTACAAGGTCGTCACCGGCATGTCGATGAAGATCGTGCCGACTTCGCGCGTTGACTGGCCGCCACCCTACCGGGATGCGACAGAAAAGTACTCGAGCCAGGTGAGGCTCTCGCCCGACGGCCGCTCACTCGACAACTACGTCGCCGGGCAGCCTTTCCCGTTTCTCGATACCAACGATCCGAATGTGGCGAGCAAGATCATCTGGAATAACGTCTTCCGGCCGTTACAGACCGACGACTACGACCTGCGCTATTTCTCGTGCGAGAACCTGCGCACCGGTTTGAACCATCGTTACAACGTGCTCGATGAAATCGACGTCGGCCACTACGCCGGATACAACGAAGTCGGCCGCACCGAGGTTCAGCCGATGCCGATCGATCCAGACTTCAAGGTCACCAATCGGTACTGGTTGTTCGCCTTGTATCCGATCATGTCACCCTCGAACATGCGCGGCGCCGGCTTCATCCGCTATCGCTACGAGAATCCAACCAAGCCTGATGACATCTGGTCGTGGAACGTCGGCGCGCGGCGCGTGCGGCGACTCAACGAAGGCCTGATGAGCGACGCGGTGACCGGAGGCGGACTGCCCGGAGAAGGTGGCGGCAATATCGTGATATTCGATCCCGACCACTACTCTGGATTCAACGCGAAGGTCGAGGAGTACAACTATAAGCTCCTCGGCCAGAAATCGATGCTGGGCGTGGTCCACGCAATCAATTCACCGGAAGTCACCTGCCCGACCGACGGCGGCGGCAGCGCCTGTCCGGAGAACTGGGAGATGCGTGAGATGTACATCGTGCAGGCATCGCCGCGTTTTCACCACAACAACAGCCAGGCGCTGCATTCCAAGACCGTGCTCTACATCGACAGCGAAGTCTGGTTCCCGCTGTACGAAGACGAGTACGATCTGCAGGGACAGCTCTGGCAGAACCACATTTACTGGCTGACCTATCGCGATCGGCCGGTGCCCGACGCACGCGTCGCGATCTATCCCTTCAAACGATCGTTGGTCGTCGGGGCGGCGGCGACTGATGTCCAGACTGGCATGGCCGCGATGTGTTATCTGCCGAGCAGGCACACGCCCGAAAGAGAATGCTGGTACATCAACATGGGTGCCGTCGATAAGACCTTCTTCACGACGGACTCGATGGTGAAGGCAGCGCCGTAGGCACGACTCCGCGATTGGAGACGAAACCGCGCGCTGGCCCGCTGCTCGGCGGGCCAGCGCAAGTCATAGTGACCTTTCGGCTATCGAATCGATCCTTCCTCGCGCCACTTGGCGATATCTTCTGGCACGTAGCCAAGGCCGGTCAGAATTTCATCGGTATGCTGCCCCAGAGTGGGCGCCAGACTTCTGATCGAGCCGGGAGTCTCGGAGAGCTTCACCGAAATCCCGACCTGCTTCACCTTCTGGCCGCCCGGCGCGTCGAGCTCGACGATCATGTCCCGCGCCTTGACCTGCGGGTCGTTCGGAACCTCGTCGAGCGTGAGCATCTTGCCGGCGCAGATGTCTGATTGCGTCAGAATCTCATACCACTGGTCACGCGTTTTGGTTTTGAACTTCTCAGTGAAGAAGGCGAAGATCTCGGCGCGCTTGGAAGAGTCGAATTCGTAGGGAATGAAATCCTCGCGGCCCATCGCGCGGCACAAATTGGCGAAGAACCACGGCTCGATCGCGCCAATCGTGATGTATTTGCCGTCGCTCGTGAGGTACGTGTTGTAATTCGGGATCGCGCCATCGAGCGGCGTCTCGCCGCGCTTCGGCAGGTTGCCGTTAGAGAAAAAGGTCGAGAACGCCTGCGCCAGCAGCGCCATGCTCCCGTCCATCATCGAGATATCGACGTACTGGCCGCGTCCGGTTTGCTGGCGTGCGACGAGCGCCGCGAGCACGCCGATCGCGCCATGGAAGCCGCCGCCAGCGTAGTCGGCGATCAGGTTGTGCGGGATCGTCGGCGGCTGCCCGGGACGGCCGAGCAGCGAGAGGACGCCCGCCGTCGCAATGTAGTTGAGATCGTGCCCGACGTAGTTGCGATACGGCCCGGTCTGACCGAAGCCCGTAATCGCGCAATAGATCAGTTTCTGATTGCGCGCGGCCAGCTTCTCGTATCCGATGCCGAGGCGCTCGGCCACGCCGGGCCGATATTCCTCAACTACCACGTCGGCCCGCATCGCGAGCCTGAGATAGATCTCTTTACCGGGCTGGCTCTTCAGGTTGAGCCCGATCGATTTCTTGTTGCGATTGAGCGCGTTGAACGGCGACCCGCTGAATCCCGCACCAGGTCCCTGTGCGTTGGCGACGCCAGCCTGCTGCGCGCGTCGCCCGGTCGGAGGACCGGGCTCTTCGATCTTGATCACATCGGCGCCGAGGTCGGCGAGGATCATCGTGCAGAACGGTCCCGGCGCGAGCTTGGTGAGATCGAGAACTTTGATTCCGCTTAGCGGTGCAGGTCCAGCCATAGAAAATCTCCTCGAAGATACGGCCGCGCGGGCGCCGCCGCTACGACGCAGGAATCATTAGATGGTTTGGCCGCTCTGAGCAAACCATCGGGGCGATTTGGCGATCAGTTATTCATTCGCCCGCGGCGGAAACTGGGCAATCGAGGGCGGAGTGACTAGTGGCATCAACGGTCCGTTCGGCGTGCGCATCATGCCGGGTGGGACTTCCTGCGTGAACGGATTGTCTGCCTGCTCGTCGGACCCCTGATTGTTCATGGCCTGGTCGCCCGAATTGTTGTTATCGTCGTTCGAGTTCCGATCATCGCTGCTGTCGTTGTTATCGTTGTCGTTCGAGTCGTTGTCGTTGTTGTCGTTGTCGTTGTTCATCTGCTGATCAGATGAATCAGCGGGCGCAGTAACTTGAGGAGCCGCAGCTGCCGCCACGGGAGCGCGACGTACGTATGGCGCGGGTGCGGGCAGCGCGGCTGCTCCTCCAGCGATGGGAACGCTCGAGTCGCCAGGAGACGCCATTCCTGGTCCAGTCTCGCCGATACCCGGCTTCCGTCGTGGCCCGCTCGACGGCAAAATGTTGCTCGAATTGTCGGAGCCATTCGCGACAAAATCGGTGACACGAGGGCCCTCGAGACTCGCGAATACCATCGCGGAAAGGATCAGTAACACGGCGACGAGTGTGACCTTGCCGAACATCGTTGATGAGGCACGCTGCGATCGGGACGGCCCGAAAGCGCGCGCCAATATCATATGACGGCAGCGCGCACCCGCGCGAGGCGGTCGGCAAGGGATTTGAGCCCTTCGACCATATGCACGCCGTACCAATGCAGATCGCGGCCGCCGACCAGCAGCACGCGGCGACTAAGCGCGGGCGGGAGCATCCCCTTCAATTCCGCAACGTCAGCTTCACCAAATTCGTAAGGTTCGTCAGGCAGAATCACGATATCGGGGCGGCGCGAGAGAGCTTCATCGAGCGTGGTCACCGGGTAGCGTTCACCCGCCGAGGCGTAGATGTTGTTGAAGCCGAGCATGCGGAGCACATCATGCGCATAGGTATCCGCATTGA
>JASHQJ010000365.1 GCA_030037595.1 Candidatus Binataceae bacterium | reverse complement strand
AGTTCCTTCAGCGTCATGTCGAGCAGCGTTCCGATCCGCGAGGGCAGCGAGCGGAGGAACCAGATATGCGCGACCGGGGCGGCGAGGTCGATATGCCCCATGCGCTCGCGGCGCACCTTGGACTGGATAACCTCGACGCCGCACTTCTCGCAGACTACGCCGCGATGGCGCATGCGCTTGTACTTGCCGCAGTTACACTCGTAGTCCTTGGTCGGTCCGAAAATCTTGGCGCAGAAGAGCCCGTCGCGTTCGGGCTTGAAGGTCCGATAGTTAATTGTTTCGGGCTTCTTGACCTCGCCGTGCGACCACGAGCGGATAAGCTCGGGCGACGCGATCGAGATCCGGATCGCATTGAACGACAGCGGATTCTTGGGCTTCTCAAATACGCCGAAGAGATCTTCCATCCGTCTAACTCCCTGGCCTTAAGAGCGGACCTTAGGCGCGCTGCTGCTGCGGCTGCTCGAGCAACTCCATGTTGAGGCAGAGCGACTGCAGCTCCTTGACCATAACGTTGAACGACTCGGGCAACCCTGGCTCGAGCGTGTTCTCACCTTTGACAATTGCTTCGTACATCCTGGTGCGTCCCGCCACGTCGTCGCTCTTGACCGTCAGCATCTCCTGGAGAGTGTAGGCAGCGCCGTAAGCTTCGAGCGCCCACACCTCCATCTCGCCCAGGCGCTGGCCGCCAAACTGGGCCTTGCCTCCGAGCGGCTGCTGCGTGACGAGGCTGTAGGGTCCGGTCGAGCGAGCGTGAATCTTGTCCTCAACCAGATGGTGCAGCTTCATCATGTACATCACGCCGACTGTTACCGGCTGCTCGAACGAGAGTCCCGTGCGACCGTCGTAGAGCGTGGCCTGACCGCTTTCCGGCAAATCCGCGCGCTTCAGGAGCTGAAAGATCTCCTCTTCGCGCGCGCCGTCGAAAACGGGCGACGCCGTATGTACCCCGGCGAGGGCCTTGCCCGCGAGCCGGAAGACATCCTGATCGGAAAGCTCGTCGATAAAGTCGTGGCTTTCCTTCTCAGGATAGATTTCCTTGAGCCGCTTCTTCATCTGCGCCGGCGAGAGTCCCGCCTTCAGATCGCGCTCGATCATGCGCCCGAGCTCGCGTGCGGCCCATCCTAGATGCGTCTCCAGGATTTGGCCGACGTTCATCCGCGACGGCACACCGAGCGGATTCAGCACTATATCCACCGGTGTGCCGTCCGCGAGGCACGGCATATCTTCCTCAGGCAGGATTCGCGACAGCACGCCCTTGTTGCCGTGCCGCCCCGCCATCTTGTCGCCCACCTGGAGGCGGCGCTTGATAGCGACGAACACCTTGATCATCTTGATCACGCCCGGCGCGAGCTCGTCACCCGCCTTCAGGCGTTCGACCTTGTTGCCGTAGAACGATTGCACCGCCTCGACGTTCGAGGACATCGCGGCGATCGCCTGCTGCGCTTCGGCCTGCGACTGCTCGTTCTCGACGCGAACCAGGCTCCACTGGGTGGGCGGTAGGTTCTCGATATCCTCAGCTGTGATCGTATCACCCTTGGCGAAGAGCTGATGGCGGTCGGCCGCGTCGTCGGACATGATCCGCGCGGCGAGTTTCTTGCCCCCGAGGATTCGCTTCAGCTTGCGGAGCGTCTCCTGGCGGATGATGCGGATTTCCTCGCCCTCGTCCTGCTTTAGGCGTTCGGCCTCGAGGACTTCGATCTCCTGCGTGCGTTCGTCTTTGTTGACGCCGCGGCGTGAGAAGACGCGCGCGTCGATCACTGTGCCTTCGACACCAGGCGGCACGCGGAGGCTCGTGTCGCGAACCTCGCCCGCCTTCTCACCGAAAATCGCGCGGAGCAACTTTTCCTCGGGGCTAAGCTGCGTCTCGCCCTTGGGAGTTATCTTGCCGACCAGGATGTCGCCCGGGCGCACTTCGGCGCCGATCCGGACGATTCCGCTGGTGTCGAGGTCCTTCAGCGCTTCTTCACCAACGTTCGGAATGTCGCGCGTGATCTCCTCGGGACCCAGCTTGGTGTCGCGCGCGATACACTCGAACTCCTCGATATGCACCGAGGTGAAGAGGTCTTCCTTGACCACGCGCTCGGAAATCAGGATCGAGTCTTCGAAGTTGTAGCCGCCCCACGGCATGAACGCGACCAGCACGTTGCGGCCGAGCGCGAGCTCGCCCATATCGGTCGAGGGACCGTCGGCCAGCACGTCGCCGGCGCTCACGCGCTCACCCTTCACGACGATCGGCCGCTGGTTAATACAGGTGCTCTGATTCGAGCGCTGGTACTTGATCAGGTTGTAGATATCGACCCCGGCGTCGCGAAGATCGCGGCTCTGCTTGTCGGCGCGGACCACGATTCGCTCCGCGTCGACGCTCTCGACCACGCCGTCGCGCTTGGCGACCACGGTCACGCCCGAGTCACGGCCGACTGTTCCTTCGAGGCCGGTGCCCACGAGGGGAGCGTCAGGCTTCAGCAGAGGAACTGCCTGGCGCTGCATGTTCGAACCCATGAGCGCGCGATTCGCGTCGTCGTTCTCGAGGAACGGAATGAGTGAGGCAGCGACCGACACGAGCTGATTCGGAGACACGTCCATGTACTGGACGTCTTCCGCACGCGCCATCGTAAACTCGCCGCCGATTCGCGCCGACACAAGCTCGGTCTGGAAGCGGCCGTGCGCATCGATCGGCGCGTTGGCCTGCGCGATGACTTTGTCTTCTTCGTCAAGCGCCGAGAGATAGACGATTCGGTCGGTGACGCGCCCGTTTTCCACTTCGCGGTACGGCGTCTCGATAAAGCCGAAATCGTTGACTCGCGCGTAAGTCGAGAGCGCCGCGATAAGTCCGATATTCGGGCCCTCGGGCGTTTCGATCGGGCATACGCGGCCGTAGTGCGTGGGGTGCACGTCGCGGACTTCGAACCCCGCGCGCTCGCGCGTAAGGCCACCCGGTCCGAGCGCGGACAGGCGGCGCTTATGGGCGATCTCGGAGAGCGGGTTCGTCTGATCCATGAACTGCGAGAGCTGCGACGAGCCGAAGAATTCTTTTATGACCGCGGAGGCCGGCTTGTAGTTGACCAGCTCCTGCGGCATCAGGGTCTCGATATCCTGCAGGCTCATCCGCTCTTTGATCGCGCGCTCCATGCGCACGAGGCCGATACGGAACTGGTTTTCGACCAGCTCGCCGACGGCGCGCACGCGGCGGTTTCCGAGATGGTCGATATCGTCCACCTGGCCGATACCGTTTTTCAGATCGATCAGGTAGCGGACGACTTCGAGGATATCCTCGCGGCGGAGCGTGCCCTGCTCGAGCGGGACATCGACCTTGAGCTTGTGATTCAGCTTCAGGCGGCCGACGCGCGACAGGTCGTAGCGCTCAGGATTGAAGAACAGGTTGTTGAAGAAGGTGGTCGCCGTTTCCATCGTCGGCGGATCGCCGGGACGAAGCCGCCGGTAGATTTCGAGCATCGCCTCTTCGGGCGTGCCGAGCTTGTCCTGCGCGAGAGTGAGCCGAAGAGGACCGCCGCCCGGCTGATCTTCGGTGAAGAGCACCTCGAGTTTCTTGACACCCGCGTTCTTCAGTTTCTCGAGCGTCTCCTCGGTGAGCTCGTCGTTGACGGCGACGAGAACCTCGCCGGTGTTGGAGTCAACGATATCGTGAGCCGACACGCGGCCTACGACTTCGTCGAGCGCGACCGGAACCTCGTTGACCTTGGCCTGCTCGAGCGCGCGCACGATCGCCTTGTTGAACTTGCGGCCCTCGCGCGCCAGCACTTCGCCGCTCTTCGGATCCTTGACGTCGCGCGAAACGCGCGCGCCGAGCAGCTGATCGGGGATAAACTGCTTGGCGTACTGCTGGCGGTCGAGCAGGATCACGTCCTTTTTGTAGTAGTAGTTGAGCAGATCCTCGGTGGTCATCCCGAGCGCGCGCAGCAGCACCGTCGCCGGGAACTTGCGCCGCCGGTCGATACGGACATAGAGCACATCGCGCGGATCGAATTCGAAATCGATCCAGCTCCCGCGGTAGGGAATCACGCGCGCCGAATAGAGCAACTTGCCGGTCGAATGGGTGCGGCCCTTGTCGTGCTCGAAGAACACGCCCGGCGAGCGATGCAGCTGGGAGACGATAACCCGCTCCGTGCCGTTCACCATGAAGGTGCCGTTGCCGGTCATCAGCGGGATTTCGCCGAAGTAAACTTCCTGCTCCTTGACGTTCTTGATCTGGCGCCGGCCGCCTTCGACGTCCCAGATGACGAGCTGAATCTTGACCTTGATCGGCGAGGCGTAGGTCATGCCGCGCTGATGGCATTCCTCGACGTCATACTTGGGCTCGCCGAGATCGTAAGCGACGAACTCTAGCGATGCCGTCTCGTTAAAATCCTTGATCGGGAAGACCGACTTGAACACGGCCTGCAGACCCGAATCCTGCCGCTGCTCGGGCGGCACGTCGGCCTGCAGGAAATCGTCATACGAGCGCTTCTGAATCTCGATCAGATTCGGGATTTCGATGATCTTCTTGATCTTGCCGAACGACCGACGGATGCGAAGATTGCTCGTAACCTGGGTTTGCGCCATCACTGACCTCGCTTTGAAGCGGCGATGAAGAGTCCCGCTCCTTGAAGCGCGAAATGCCGAGGACGCGCGGCTATCGCCCGCATCCGCGGCTCAGAAAAAATTTCCATCTGAAGAGCGTGCGTGAGCGCCGGGGCCAAAGCGCGATCTTCGTCAGGGTAATCGTGGGTCAAAAAATCTCCTACTTCAGCTCCACCGTGCCGCCCGCCTCTTCCAATTTCTTCTTGATCGTCTCCGCCTCGGCCTTGGCGACACCTTCCTTGACCGGCTTGGGCGCGCCGTCAACGAGGTCCTTGGCTTCCTTGAGGCCGAGGCCCGTCAACTCGCGGACGACCTTGATTACCTGGATCTTCTTGTCGCCGGACCCGGTGAGGATGACGTTAAACTCGGTCTGCTCCGCGGCTGCTGCAGGAGCGCCTGCGGCACCGGCAGCGGGAGCGGCGGCTACGGCTACGGGAGCCGCGGCCGATACGCCCAGTTCCTGCTCAAGTTCTTTGACCAGAGCCGCCGCTTCCATCAGGCTCAGGTTCTTGAGGTAATCCTTCACCTGGTCACGGCTCAGTTGTGCTTCTGACATTTTCGTTCCTCTCCTAAAGTCCGGGGACGATGTGGGAGCGCCCCGCCTGGTTTCTCTTGATCGGTTGCCGTCCTAAAAAATCCTTCGTCGTGTATGTGCGTCACGCCGAGGGCGGATTATCCGCCGGAGGCGCCGCAGCCGCGGGCGCTTCGGGAGCCGTCGCGGGCTCGGGCGCCGCACCGCCGCCATTTTTCTTTCCGATCGCGTCGATCACGCGCGCGAGCGCCGAGCCGGGCTCGTTGAGCAATCTCACGAGCCGCGTCGCAGGCGCCTGCAACAGGCCGAGCAACTGCGCCATCACGACTTCGCGCGGCGGCATCGTCGCGAGCGCCTGGATTTCCTCGGGCGTGATCGGCTTGCCGTCGAGCACGCCGCCGCGCAGCTTGAGCTTTTCTCCAAGCTCGCGCAGACCGGCTACGGTCTTGGCGAGTTCGACTGGATCCTCGTAGCTCACGATCACGCCGACCTGGCCGCCGAGGTTCTGTTCGAGCGCCTCGTATGCCGTGCCCTTGATCGCGCGGCGGACGAGAGTGTTCTTCGCCACGCGCATCTCGCCTCGGACCGCACGCAGACGCCGGCGAAGCTCGGTGGATTCGCCGGCCGTCATGCCGCGGTACTCGGAAACGAGCGCTATCTTGGCGCGGCCGAAGCTGTCGGTGAGCTTCTCGACGACCGCCGTCTTGTCCTGCTTCTTCATCGTGTTCTAACTCGCAAGTCCCATCACGTCGGAGCCTCAGGCGGCCTGCGCTACAACCTTGCTTGCTGCCGCGGGGTCGATGCGGATCCCGGGGCCCATCGTCGAGGAGAGTGCAACGCTCTTCACGTAGTTGCCCTTGGCGCTCGCCGGCTTGGACCGGATTATCGCGGCGAGGAGTGTGCGTGCATTGTCCGCGAGCTTCTCGGGACCAAAGCTGAGTTTCCCGATTCGCGCGTGCACGACGCCCGCCTTATCGACGCGGTAATCGACCTTACCGGCCTTGATTTCACCGACGGCCTTGGCGACATCGAACGTGACGGTACCAACCTTGGGATTGGGCATCAGGCCGCGGGGCCCGAGGATTTTGCCGATCCGGCCGACCTGCGCCATCATGTCAGGCGTCGCAATCACGCGGTCGAAGTCGAGCCAGTTCTCTTCCTGGATTCGCTTGACGATCTCGTCGCCGCCGACGAAATCGGCGCCAGCGTCTTTCGCTTCGCGCTCCTTCTCGCCCTTGGCGATCACGAGCACGCGCGCGACGGTGCCGGTTCCGTGCGGCAATACGACGGTGCCGCGGACGTTCTGGTCAGCCTGGCGCGGATCGACGCCGAGGCGGACGGCGATCTCGACCGTCTCATCGAACTTGGCGACCTTGTTGCCGGCGACGATTCCAATCGCTTCCTCGAGCGGGTAGCGCTTTTCGCGATCGATCTTCTTGGCGGCTTCGACGTACTTCTTCCCTGCCATCGGATGATTCCTCGTCAGTCGACGACCTCGATACCCATCGAACGTGCGGTGCCGGCCACGGTCTTCATCGCGGCGGCGAGATCGGCCGCAGTGAGATCCTTGAGCTTGGTTTTGGCGATTTCCTCGACCTGGCTCTTCGTCACCTTGCCGACCTTGTTCTTATTCGGCGCGGGCGAACCTTTTTCGAGTCCGGCGGCTTTGAGCAGCAGCACGGAAGCGGGCGGACTTTTCGTGACAAAGGTGAAGGAGCGGTCGGCATAGACCGTCACGATCACGGGGATAACGAGGCCCTGCATGTTCTGGGTCTGGGCGTTGAAGGCCTTGCAGAACTCCATGATATTGACGCCGCGCTGGCCGAGCGCGGGCCCCACAGGGGGAGACGGATTGGCCGCGCCGGCCGGGATTTGCAGCTTGATCTGACCGACTACTTTCTTCGCCACTTGGCTTCTCTGCTTTCGCTCGTGAGACTAAAGACCGCCGACGCGCCAAAGA
>JASHQJ010000364.1 GCA_030037595.1 Candidatus Binataceae bacterium | reverse complement strand
CTTTCATCCGCGGCCCAAGGTTGACGCTGAGGTGCTCCGTTTGGTGCCGCTCGAGAGCCGTGTGTTCGCACCCGATGAAGAAGCTTCCCTACGGGCAGTGATTCGTGCCGCCTTCTCTGCACCGCGTAAGACGATCCGCAACACCCTCGCGGGCGCGCTCAAGCTCTCGGCCGATCGGGTCGTCGCCGCGCTCGAAGCAGCTCGGATCAAACCGGCGGCGCGTGCCGAAACACTCAGCGTCGAGCATTTCGCGAGGCTTGCGCGCATACTGGGCGGCGATCTACAGACTCTCGACACGCGCGATGCCTGAGCTGCCCGAAGTCGAATCACTCCGCCGCATTCTCCATCGTTCCGCCGTCGGCCGAACGATAAAGAACGCCCGCATCAACGAGCCCCGTCTCCGCCGCCGGATCAGCGCGGACTTCGCGGCCACGCTCGGCGGCCGGCGCATCGAGGACATCGCGCGGCGCGCCAAGTACCTCGTGGTGAGCCTCAGCGGCGATCTCACGATGCTCACGCATCTCGGCATGAGCGGTAGCTGGACGCATCGCGGTGACGGCTTCGACGCAGGTGACTTCGATCCGCGTCACGATCACGTCGTGCTCGCGCTCGACGATGGCACAACCCTCGTTTACAACGACCCGCGCCGCTTCGGCTTGATGAAGGTTGTGCGCGCTGAAAAACTCGGAGCACTTCCTGAGTTGAAGGGCCTCGGCCCCGAGCCGCTCTCCCGCGAGTTCAATGCTGACTACTTAGCGTCGAAGACGCGCGGCAAGAAGGTCGCGATCAAGAATCTTTTGATGGACCAGCGGATCGTTGCCGGTGTCGGCAATATCTACGCGTCGGAAATCCTCTTTTTTGCGAAGGTGAGGCCGACTCGCCGCGCAGGCCGCGTCACGCACGCCGAGCTCGAGCGGATCGTAGCTGCGACGCCGCGGATCCTGCGCGCCGCGATCGGCAGCCGCGGCACTACCTTTCGCAGCTACCGCGACTCGCGCGGGCAACCCGGCCGCTTCGCCGAACGTCTCCAGGTCTATGGCCGCGAGGGCAAGCCGTGTTTTGTCTGTTCGACTCCGATTCGAAACGTCGTCGTCGGCCAACGCGCGAGCTTCTACTGTCCGAAGTGCCAGCGATGAACGCCGCGAATCGAGAGGCCGTTGCATGAACCGCCGCCGCATTCTGATTATGTTGCTCTTCTTCCTCGTACTCCTGCCTGTGGTATTCGCAATCAATACGAATTGCGGCGAAGCGCAAACTCAGCCCTCGAAGCTCGATTGGAACGCGCTCGACGAAGAGGCGCTCGGCTACTTCCGCACCTACCTGCAGTTCGACACCACCAATCCCCCAAGCAACACTGCGCAGGCGATGGCTTACATAAAGGCGATCCTCGACAAGGAAGGAATCGAGAACGAGACGTTCGAAAGCAAGCTCGGCATGGTTTCGCTAGTCGCGAAAATCCGCGGCCCCGGGGGCAAGAAGCCACTGCTGCTGATGTCGCATGCCGACGTGGTGCCAGCGATCGCGTCGAACTGGTTTCATTCTCCGTTCGGCGCCGATATTGACGAGGGCTTCGTCTGGGCGCGCGGCGCGATCGACAACAAGGCCCATGGCATCATGGCGCTGATGACGCTGCTCGCGATCAAGCGCCAGAACATCCTGCTCCGCCGCGGCGTTGAAATGATGATTAATCCCGACGAGGAAGCGGGCGGCGCTAACGGCGCACAGTGGATGGCCGCGAATCATTGGGATGCGTTCGATCCGGCATACGCAATCAACGAAGGCGGGGAGGGCGAGCCCGGATGGCTTGGCAACAAGAACATCACGTTTCTTGTCGCGGTGTCGGAAAAGCGCGTCTTTTGGCTACATCTCACCGTCAACGGCCACGCGGGCCATGGCTCGGTGCCGCGTCCTGACAATCCGAACCTGATTCTTGTCAACGCGCTGCATCGATTGATCGAAAGGCAGCCGGACTGGCGTATCACGCCGATTTTCGCCGAGGCGATGGAATCGGTCGCCGCGACGCAGAGCTTCCCCCCATCATTCGAACTCGATCATCTCTCGTGGCCGTTCATGGCCGATCTCGCGGTGAAGGGCATTCTTCGTCCCTACGATATCCGCGCGCTGATGCACGATACGATTTCACTCACGATGCTCAACTCGGGTTACAAGGTGAACGTTGTGCCGTCGGAGGCGACGGCCGCAATCGATTGCCGGCTGCTGCCCGGCACCGACTCCGACATGTTCCTCCGCCACGTGCGCGACTTGCTCGACGACGATCGAATCACGATCGATGTGCTGCAGAAACCTGACGAAGCCGAGCCGTCTCCCACCAGCGGTGAGGCGTGGGATGCGATCAAGGACGTCGTCGCGCGCGATTTCAAGGGCTCGTCGGTCGTTCCCTGGATGACGACCGGCGGTACTGACTCGCGATTCCTTCGCGAGCACGGCGTTCCGTCGTACGGCTTCGTACCGATTATCCTGCCGCCGTCCGAGATCGAACGCGTGCATGGCGACAACGAGCGGCTCTCGATTGAGAACCTCAACCGCGGCATCCGCGCCACTTACGACTTGACGATGGAGATATGCGGCGCGAAGCAATAACGCTACGAAATATCGCCGATGGAAGTAGAGCGGCTGCAATCATACACTCGATCTTGATGAGTGAATTTCGCGTAAAGACAAAGGCACGCGCCGAATTCGTCGATATCACCGCGAAGGTGAATCACGCGGTGGCCGCCGAGGGGGTCGCGGCCGGGCTTTGCACTCTGTTCGTCCCGCATACCACCTGCGCCGTGATCGTCTCGGAGAACTGGGATCCCGACGTCACGACCGACACGCTCACACATCTCGAACGGGTCGTGCCGCGCGACGGCGGCTATCGCCACGGCGAAGGCAACTCGCAGGCGCATATTCTTTCGGTGATGCTGGGCACATCGATTAACATCCCGGTTGAGAGCGCGAAGCTGAAGCTCGGCAAGTGGCAGGGCGTGATGCTGGCGGAGTTCGACGGGCCGCGCGAACGCACGGTGTCGGTGAGCGTGGTGGCTGCGGGGCGGACGGGCGGCCGATGATGGAAATCCCTACCTGGTTCGGTGCAACGATCGCATTCCTACTGGGCGCGAGTGTCGGCAGCTTCGCCTCGTCGGTCGCATGGCGGCTGCCGCGCGAAATCTCGATCATCGGTCCGCGATCGTTCTGCGAGAGCTGCGAGCGCACGCTGCCGCTCTGGGTGAACATCCCGATCCTCGCCTACATCGGACTTCGCGGGCGATGCCTGATGTGCGGCGCGCCGATTCCGTTTCGCCACTTCCTGGCTGAAATCGCGCTTGCGATCACGGCCCTCTACCTCTACCTGACCTTTCCGCTCGGCGACGCGATCGCGCGCTTCGTGCTCTGCACCGCGCTATGGATCGTCGCGATAATTGATTACGATTGGCGCATCATCCCGCATTCGATCACGTTTCCGGGAATGATCCTCGGGCTGCTGGTGGGATCGCTGATAATGCCTGAGATCGGATGGCGAAGTTCGCTTGCCGGAATGATTCTTGGCGCCGGTGTGTTGTTCCTTACCGGCGAACTTTATCAACTGGTGCGCGGACGCGAAGGCGTCGGCATGGGCGACGTCTGGATGCTCGGGATGGTGGGCGCCTTCCTCGGCTGGATCGGCGTTGCGTTCACGCTCTTCTTCGGGTCCGTCTTCGGCGTGATCGGCGGCGTGCTGACGGTGATGACAGGCGGCAGCGTCGGGCCCGAACCGCTCGCCGACCCTGCCTCCGACCAGGCGGAAGCTGACGTATCGATCCTGCGCACCGAGGTCCCATTCGGGCCGTACCTTGCGCTCGCGGCAGGAATCTATGCGCTGTTTCAGCCGCAGCTCACGCGCTGGTATCTTGGCGGCTGATGGCGCGCGGACGGTTCATCACGCTCGAAGGCGTCGAGGGTTCGGGTAAGACCACGCAGGCGGCGATCCTTGCCCAAGCGCTAACAAAGGGTGGACGCACCGCGATCGTAACGCACGAGCCCGGCGGCACTCGCGCCGGTGAGGCAATTCGTGCGATCTTCCTCGATCCCGCGGTCTCTCTCGACGTCGCTGCCGAGCTGCTGCTTGTCCTTGCCGATCGCGCGCAGCACGTCCGCGAGAAAGTGCGGCCCGCTCTGGAAGCGGGCAAGATCGTCGTCTGCGATCGCTACTCCGATTCGACCACTGCCTATCAGGGCTACGGGCGCGGCTTTGATTTGAAGCTGCTCGCCGATCTGAACCGTCTCGCGAGCGATGGCCTCCAGCCTGACCTTACGATCGTGCTCGACCTGGCTGTCGAGACCGGGCTCGAGCGCACTCGCGCTCGCGCGAAGCACGGCTCGCGAGGGGCAGATCGCTTCGAAGGCGAACGCGCGGAGTTCCATCGTAAGGTGCGCCAAGGTTTTCTCGCGGTGGCGTGCGCCGAGCCCGCGCGCGTCATCGTTATAAACGCCGATCGTTCGCTGGAAGCCGTCACGGCCGATATTCGCAGCCGCGTTGACGAGTTGCTGAAAGGCTGATGGCGCTCCAAGGCTTGTATGGCCATCGCGAGCTGGCAGAGCGGCTGTTCGCCGAGCTTCAGACCCGTCCTTCGCATGCGTATCTTTTCTCGGGGCCGCGTGGCGTCGGCAAGGCCCTCGTCGCGGAGAGCCTCGCCCACGGTCTCCTATGCGAGCGCTCGCAGGGCGCGAACTTCTGCTGTACTCCGGAGCATTGCCCGGTTCGAACTGCCGCCGCGCAGACGACGCGGCGCGGCGTGAGCACGGCGCCGGCGCGATGCGACTGTTGCGCCGCCTGTATCCAGGTCGCCGCGCGTGTGCATCCTGATTTCAACTACGTCGCAAAGCCACCAGGCCGCACCGACGTGTTGATCGAGCAGGTGCGCGACTTGATCGCCGAGCTCGGCATCCGTCCGTCGCGCGGCGAGCGCCGCGTCGCGATTATCGACGATGCGGAAACGCTGAACCCCGCAGGCCAGAACGCGCTGCTGAAGACACTTGAGGAACCGCCCGGCCACGCGATTATCTTCATGATCACGTCGAGCGAGCGTGCGCTGCTCGACACCATTCGCTCGCGAATGCGCCCAGTGAGGTTCGGCGCGCTGTCGGTCGCCGATATCGGCAAGATCCTCGCGGCTCGAGGCGTTACCGATCGTGGCCGTGCGGAATCGATCGCGCGGCTCGCACGAGGCAGCGCCGCGCGCGCGCTCGCGCTCGTTGGCGGCGACGAACCGCCGCTGAAGGAGCTGCTGGCGGCCTTGGGAGCCAACAAGCCGCTCGATTTTGCGCGTGCTCAAGCTCTAGCGCAGGAGTTTTTCGCCAATCGTGACCAGGCGGGGGCCAACTTCGAGTTGCTCGCGCGCCTGTTCGAAGAAATACTATCTTACAAGCTGCTCGGCGCCGACGGAGCGCCGCTTCATGGCGAAAGCGCCGCGTCGATGGCGGCGCTCGCGGAGCGGATGGGGACAGAAGGGATCGTGAGCTGTCTTGGCGGCGCGATCCGAGCGGCGGGTGCGATCGAAGAAATGGCGAATCCGCGCCTCCAGGCCGAGCAGTGGTGGATCGCGGCGGGACAGGCGATTCGGGGTGAAGCTTAGTGCCGGAAATTGATCCCTTCGAAAACGGCAGCAGCCAGCCGAAGATAATCGGCGTGAGTCTTCAGCCGACCGGCCATCTATTTAACTACCTCGCCGGCGAGCATCTGCTGCGACGCGGAGACCGCGTGCTCGTCGAAGCGGAATCGGGCACGCGCGTTGGCACCGTCGAGGTCGAGCCACACGAAGCTGCGCTCACGCTCGACATCTCCACGATGAGGCCGATTGTGCGGCCCGCCAGCGACGACGACCTCCGCACCGAGGCGGAGATAATCACGCGCGAGTCACGGGCACGGCGTCTTTGCGTCGAGCGAATCCGCGAACGCGCGCTTGCGATGAAACTGGTGAGCGCCGAATTCACCTACGATTTTCACAAGGTCAGTTTCTACTTTGTCGCCGAGGGGCGAATCGATTTTCGTGACCTGGTGCGCGATCTCGCTAACACGCTGCGCGTGCGTGTCGAGATGAAGCAGATCGGCGCGCGCGACGAGACCAAGGTGACAGGCGGCCTAGGACCGTGCGGGCGCGAGCTCTGCTGCTCCTCGTGGCTCCGCGACTTCGAGGCGGTCACGGTAAAGATGGCACGCGAGCAGGGCCTCGCGCTGAACCCGTCGCGGTTGGCCGGCATGTGCGGGCGGCTAAAGTGCTGCCTCCGCTACGAATACGCGACTTACTCGGAGCTCAAGCGCAACATCCCCAATGTCGGCAAGCGCGTGCAGAGCGTACATGGCGACGGCAAGGTCCTCCGCCAGAACATCCTGAAGCAAACCGTGCTGATTCAACTCGACGAGGAAGGCGGCGTGGTCGAGGCGACGCTCGAGGATCTCGTCGCGCGCCAGAACCGCTAGTCGCCTCGCCGCGGCGGGGCCGCTATTCTTTCTCTTTCCGATGGCCGAGCGTATTCACATCACGACCGCGATTACCTACAGCAACGGGCCGCCGCATGTTGGCCACGCCTACGAATATCTCGTGACGGACAGTTTCGTCCGCTATCAGCGGCGGAAGCTCGGTGCCGAGAACGTCACTTTCGTCACCGGCACCGACGAGCACGGCCAGAAGAATCGCGACGCCGCGGTAGCCGCGGGCCTCCAGCCCAAGGAATTTTCCGATAGGATCGCCGCACTCTTTCGCGAGGCGCACAAGGGCCTGAATATCAGCGATCATATCTTCGTGCGCACCACCGACCCCGTGCACGAGGCTCTCGTGCAGCGGATGCTCCAGCGGACGTACGATCGCGGCGATATCTACTTCAAGGACTACGAAGGACTCTACTGCGTCGGGTGCGAGCGCTTCTACACCGAGAAGGAATTGCTCCCTGGCAACATATGTCCGACGCACAACACGCGGGTCGAATCGATCAAGGAAGGTAACTACTTCCTCAAGCTTGAGAAATTTAGGGAGGAGATTCTGAAAAATGTGCGGCGCGAGGGTTTCATCCGACCCGAGCGCTATCGCAACGAGGCGCTGCAGATGCTCGTCGAGCCGCTCGAGGATTTGTGCATCTCGCGGCCGAAAGCGCGCCTCGACTGGGGAATCGAGCTGCCGTTCGATTCCAAGTACGTGACCTACGTCTGGTACGACGCGTTCTGGGCGTATCTGAGCGAGCTGCCTGACAACAGTATCGAGGCGCTGAGCGAAGTCCTGCCCGTCACCGAGCATTTCATCGGCAAGGATATTTTGAAGACGCACGCGGTCTACTGGCCCGCGATGCTGCTCGCGGTCGGCCTCCCTGTTTACCGTCATCTGAACGTGCACGGCTTTTTGAATTTTGGCGGTGCGCGTTTCTCGAAGAGCTCCGGCAATATCAAGGATCCCGTGAGCTTCGAGCGCGCGTACGGTCCCGATGTACTTCGTTATTTTCTGCTGCGCGAGGTGACCTACGGGCTCGATGGGGATTTTTCCGAGGAGCGGATCGTCGAGCGCTACAACTCGGACCTTGCCAACGATCTCGGCAACCTGACGAGCCGCGTACTCTCGATGGCGGCGCGATATTTCCAGAGCGAAGTGACTGCGGCGCCTGGCGCGGGCGACGACAATTTAGATCGAGACTTCGTAGACCTGCAAAACACCTATCTCACGTTCGATCCCGATGAGCAGAATGGAATCAATTACTGGCTCAGAAACTTGGGATTTAATCGCGCTCTAGAGATGATTTGGCAGGCGATCGACGCGGCGAACAAGTACATCGTGGCGACCGCGCCCTTCACGATTGCGAAGGATCCGGCGCAGCTTCCGCGCGTCGCGCAGATTCTCGCCAACCTGCTGGAAGGCCTTCGCGTAGTCGCCGATAGGCTCGCGCCCTTCATGCCTGTGACGTCGGCGAAGATTCTCGACCTGCTGAACGTCGATGCGGCATTGGCACGCGCGCCGTTCGGCCAAGGCATTAAACCGGGCCATCGCGTAAAGCCGGCCACACCCTTGTTCCCGCGGATCGAAAAGCCCAAGGCCTGAGCGTTGCTGTCGCTAATTGATTCCCACTGTCATCTCGCGGATGTGAAACTCCGCGACGAAGTCGAGGGTGTGCTCGCGCGCGCGGATGGAGTTGGCGTGCGCCGAATGCTCTCCGTCGGCGCGATCGGACCAATTGAAAACGATCGCCAGACGGTCGAAATCGCGGAGCGTCATGCGAATGTCTTCGCCGCTGTCGGCGTGCATCCCCACGATGCGAAGGACGCGACTGAAGCTCGCTTCGCTGAGTTGCGGGAGCTCGCGCGCTCGAAGAAAGTCGTCGCGATCGGCGAGAGCGGTCTCGATTTTTTCTACAAGCATTCGCCGCCCGAGGCCCAGGAAGCGTCGCTGCGGCGTCATCTGGAGCTCGCGGCCGAGCTCGATCATCCGATCGTGATTCACTGCCGCGATGCCGAGCGGCGGCTGGTTGAAATCGTCCGCGAGGTTGGGATGCCGCCGCGCGGAGGCGTGATTCACTGCTTCACCGGTGATTCCGCCGCGGCGCGCGAATTCGTCGCGCTCGGCTTCCACATATCGTTTTCGGGAATTCTCACGTTTCGCAACGCGGAGAAGATTCGCGAGGCGGCGCCCGTCGTGCCCGCCGATCGCGTGATGGTCGAGACTGATGCGCCGTATCTTGCGCCCGAGCCGTATCGCGGCAAGCGCAACGAGCCCGCCTTCGTGGTGAAGACATTCGAGGCGCTCGCCCGCGCGCGCCGATGTGATCCCGCGACGCTAAGCGCGCAAGTCGTCGCGAATTCGTCACGGTTGTTGAGGCTCCCGCCGAGTTAAACTGGCTTAGCCAGTTGGCATGCTGCCGAAGTCCGAAATGCCATCTTTCTCATAAACGGAGGCGCGAAATGCAAACGTACGGCGCGTTTCTGGTACCGGGTGGACTTGCGATGTTTGCGGCCAGCATAGGAATTGCGGCGTGGATCGCGCAGCATCGACGCCACATGGCCGCTGAACGGCGTGATTCGGGTCGCGATTCACCGAAGGTCAACGCCTACGGCTGAGCGCCTCGAAGTCTGAATTGTTTGAAAACCCGCCCAGAGTGAGATCGAACCTGGCGGGTTTTCATTTGGTCGAATCCGCCTGACGCCCGCTACCCCAGCGGGTGGCCGCCGAAGATGATCGGATGCAGCGCCACGATCATGATCGTCACCGCCGCGCCGCCCGCGATTCCAATCCACGGCACGTCACCGAGCGTGAACGTCTGACGCCCTGCCACGATCGCGCCGAACGGAATGATCGACGTTTCGGCCATCAGTTGCCGATAGGTCTCGCCTAGCTCGCCGAGTTTGCGCTGATCCTGGTGAATCCCGCCGAGGATGCCGAGCACAGGAAACATGCCGAAGAAGATGATGTCGCCGAGCCATCCGTTCATCAGGATATGCGCGAGGCCGAAGAGCGCGAACGCGACGAATCCGGGATGGCGCGTGATTTTCAGGATGCCAGTCGCGTGACCGCTCCCCTTTGGCGCGCCCATGCTGGCGGGATTCGGATTGATGAGACTCGCGACGAAGAAGATGAACGCGAGCAGCATCAGGAGCCATACCAGCCATCGCACCCGGTCGTCCTGGCGAATGAACCAGAGCATAGGGCCCGCGTGCTTGTTGCGTGCGAATTCGTAAATCAGCGGCCCGAGCGTTCCGAACGCGGCGAGCGAATAGATGCCGCGATATGCCTGTTCGCCGAGCGCCGCCATCAGGCGCGGCCTCACCGCGGCGGACGAAACCACGAGGTGGCTCAGTACGAAGAGCGCGGCCCAGAGCGCAATCCATCCAACAGGCGTCATGCGTTCACCTCCGCGCTGCGTCCTCCCCTGTTCGGTGGTTAGCGCGCAGCGGCGAGCCGGTCAACGCGGGCCAGACTATGCGATTCACGAATGGCGGGCGGCGGGGTTATAGCTTGCGATGATGGCATCACGATTTCCGCTGAACATCCCACCGCCGTTCGAGGAGGCGGTTAATTCGCTGGAGCGCGAGATCATGCGCTTCCTTCTGCGCTCGACGCAGGATCGCGACGATGCGATGGACCTCTTCCAGGAGACCTGGCTGCGCGCCTATCGAGCCTACCCCACGCTCAAATCGTCGGACGGTCTTAGGCCCTGGATTTATCGGATCGCGTCGAATCTATGCCGCAACCGCGCGCGCGATCGTGCCCGGCGCTCGAAGATGATCGCCGAGGGAGGGATCGACGCGGACGAGATGCTCTCGCATTCGCACGGCGTCGAGGGCAGCCCGGCCACGTTGATTCATCTGAAGCGCGCGATCGCAAGGCTGCCGCGAAAGCAGGGCAGGGCGCTCAGGATGCGGAAACTGGATGGTCTCGAGTATGGCGAGATCGCGGCGGCGCTCAAATGCTCGCCCGAGAGTGCGCGCGCCAGCGTTTACCAGGCGCTCAAGAAGATTCGAGCCGCGGAGTAAATGAAATGAACCGAGAACGAACGACTGAAAACTTGAACAGAATTGACGACGCTGCGATCGATGCGATGATTGCCGACGCAAAGGCGCGGAGTGCGAATGCGTTCCGCATGATTCGCCGGCCCGAGGCGCGCGTCGGCGTTATCAGGTCGCCGATCGGCGAACTGCTGGTTGCGGATAGCGATCGCGGCCTCGTGGGCCTGCACTTTCTGTGGATTTCGAATGGCGACGAGATGATTGCGAAGATGCGCCGGCGCTTCGAGTTGGTCGAAAACGAGCCGGCAACGAAGAAGATCGCGTCGGAGCTCGATCGCTACTTCAAGCGCGGCGACGCGTCCGCCCTCGACGATCAGAAAGTTGACTTGAGCATCGTCGAGAGCGAGTTTCAGCGCCGCGCGCTGATGCGTCTTCGCGCGGTGCCGAGCGGCTCAGTCATCACGTACCAGGGGCTTGCGGCGGCGGTGGGCCATCCCAACAGCCAGCGCGCGATCGGTACCACGATGGCGACGAATCCGATTCCGCTTTTCGTGCCGTGTCATCGCGTGATTCGTTCTGATGGCACGGTGGGCAACTACGGCGGCGGCGTCGATCGCAAGCTGATGCTGCTCGAGCGCGAAGGGTTCCGCGTCGGGCCGGATCTTAAGATGCCGTCAGACGCCGTGCTGGGTCATCGCGGGACGCATATCTTCTGCCGGCCGGATTGCAGGGCGGCGCAGCGCGCAGATCAGATGCGGATGCTGATATTCGCCGATGCGAAAAGGGCCGAACATGCGGGCCTCAGGCCGTGCAAGCTCTGTCATCCGGCTTGATGCGAAGAGGAAAAGAAAACGGAGGCGCGACGCGGCTCGACGCGCACCTCCGTGGACTTTCTTGAACTAAGGAGGCTACTCGGTCTCGTTCTGCTGCTTGAGCTGCTCGATCTCCTGGCGCTGCTGCTCGATCTCCTGCTGCTGAGCCTGCACCTGCTGGTTGGTCTGGTTCTGCTGGACTTCCTGGTTCTGCATGTGGTTGCCCACAGCGTAGCCGGTCACACCACCAAGACCGCCGCCAATCAAGGCGCCTGCAGCAGGATGACCTACGGCCGCGCCGATAATCGCGCCTCCGGCGGCGCCGAGTCCCGCGCCGCCTAGCGTTCCTTCTTCACGCGTTGACATCGGCTGTCCCGAACAAGCGGCGAGGGCAAAACATCCCACGAGCGCGAGAGCCACGATGGCTATCTTCGTGCGCATACGAACCTCCTCTGCTGATTATAAGTACGGAGATTCCGCTATTCGGTTTCCTGCTGCTGCTTAAGTTGCTGGATCTGCTGGCGCTGCTGCTCGATTTCCTGTTGCTGAGAATTGATTTGCGACTGGGTCTGCGCCTGCTGATTTTCCTGGTTCTGCATCGCGTTGCCGACGGCATAGCCACCGACGCCGCCGATGGCGCCGCCGATTGCTGCACCCGCGCCAGGAGCACCAACTGCGGCGCCGATGATCGCTCCGGTCGCGGCGCCGATACCTGCGCCGCCGAGCGTTCCTTCCTCACGCGTTGAGAGTGGTTGCCCGGAGCACCCAGCTATGACGAACACGCCGATTAGAGCAAAGGCTCCGGTGACGATGGACGATTTGCGCATATGACGATGCTCCTACTCGGTCTCCTGTTGCTGCTTGAGCTGCTGAATCTGCTGACGCTGGTTCTCGATTTCCTGCTGCTGCGAATTGATTTGTGCTTGGGTCTGCGCCTGCTGCGTCTCCCGGTTCTGCATCTCGTTTCCGACAGCGAATCCGCCCACGGCGCCGATACCAGCGCCGATCGCGGCTCCCGCACCAGGAGCGCCGACTGCGGCACCAATTATAGCACCTGTCGCAGCGCCAAGTCCGGTCCCGATGAAGGTACCTTTCTCACGGGTGGAGAGTGGCTGCCCACTGCAGGCCGTGACGACCAAAATAGCGACTGCGACCATGACCGCTTTGAGAGCCGACGAAGTCCAAGTGCTCACAGTTTCCTCCCTGCGCCTCCAGCAGTTTTCGTGCCTGCCGCAAAGTACAAAGTACGCGCGGCTCGACCTAGCTGTGCATCAGCAAACGTCTAGTTTTCTATCTTCCATGCGCCCGATCAACCTGAATGCGCACATAGTTTGGGCGCTTTTCGCCATAAATCAATATCGAGTTTTGGGTGTGATTCGCAAAGCCAAAAGCGACCAATTCAATCGTCTAGGGAAGTATTGCGAAGATTCGCGCCGGCCCGCCCGTGCCCGCTCCGATTTTCATTGGAATGCAAAAAATCGTTGCGCCCTTGGGCGGTAATTTGTCGGCATTCGCCAGGTTTTCGAACCCTGGCTGGTTGGCGCCGAGCCACAGCTGATGAACCGGAAAATTTTTCGAGATACCCGGATCGATGCTGGCCGTGTCGATTGCGATCGCCTTCACGTGCCGATTCTTGAGCAGATACTCGACCGCCTCGGGCGAATAACCGGGGAAGTGGAGTCCGGCCAAGTCGCCCGGCTTTGCGGTGCCAAGATAGTGCGCCTTGTCGGGCCAGTATTTGCCCCATCCTGAACGCGCCACGACGATCGCGCCGTCCGGAATCGGTCCGTTTGCCAGTTCGTAGGATTTGATGTCATCGACGCTTAGCGTCGCGTCACGATTCTTGGCGGCGCGCGCCGAAAAATCGATCACCGCGGCCGGGCCGATACAATCGGCTAGCGGAACCTGCTCGGCGGTCATGCCGTGTTCATT
>JASHQJ010000363.1 GCA_030037595.1 Candidatus Binataceae bacterium | reverse complement strand
AGGCGACAATGGTGGCGGCGGCGGTCAGGGCGAAGTACCGCCGGGTTTTGGCAATCCGTTCGAGCAGTTCCGCCGCTTCTTTGGTGAAATTCCGCGCGAGTACAAAGAGCACGGGCTCGGCTCGGGCGTGATCGTCTCCCCCGACGGCTACATCCTGACCAACAATCACGTGGTCGGCGGTGCGGAGCAGATTCACGTCACCCTGATGGACAAGCGGGAATTCACCGCCAAGGTGATCGGCAAGGACGCCAAGACCGACCTGGCGCTCATCAAGATCGACACCAAGGGACAATCGCTACCGGTTGCGCAGTTGGGCGACTCGAACCAGTCTCAGGTTGGGGACTGGGTGATTGCGATCGGAAATCCGTTCGGATTCACGCTGACCGTCACGGCTGGAATCGTCAGCGCCAAGGGACGCATCCTGGGCGGCAACTATGACGATTTCCTGCAGACCGACGCCTCGATTAACCCCGGCAACTCGGGCGGTCCTTTGTTCAATACCGCCGGCCAGGTGATCGGAATCAATACCGCGATCTACAGCCGCACCGGTTCCAGCGTCGGTATCGGCTTCGCTATCCCGATCGACATGGCGAAGGTCGTGATGGATCAGCTCAAGGCGCACGGCCGCGTGATTCGTGGATGGCTTGGCGTTGAAATCCAGGAAGTGAACTCCGACCTTGCGCAGTCGTTCGGCCTGCCCAAGCCCGAGGGCGCGCTGGTCGCCAGCGTCGAAAAGAACGGACCTGCCGCAAAGGGCGGCATCGAGCGCGGCGATATCGTGCTCAAGTTTAACGGGCACGACGTCGATGACGAGCACGAACTGCCCGCGTTGGTCGCGCAGACGCCGATCAATAAATCGGTCCCGGTTGATCTGATCCGCAACGGTAAGCCCAAGACTGTGCAGGTGACAATCGGTGAGCGCAACGAACCGACCGTGCAGACTGCGAAGGTCGAGGAAGCGGGCGGAAGCTGGGGCATGCAGGTTGGAGACCTGACACCGGAACTCGCACAGGAGTTCCATCTCTCAACCAACCACGGCGTCGTGATTCGTCACGTCAATCCCGACTCGCCGGCGGCGGATGCTGACCTGCAGCCCGGTGATATCCTGCTCGAAATCGATCACCAGAAGGTCGCAACGGTGGCCGAGGTCGTTGCGAAGGCCAAGGCGGATATCGATGCGAAGAAATCGGCGTTGCTGCTGGTGCAGCGCGGCAACGCGACGCTCTACACGGTAATCAAGCCGCCTCAGCCGCAAAACCAGGGCTGATCGATTCGTAACACTGACTGAAACGCGCGGCGCGCCGGATTGACCGGCGCGCCGCTTTCATTGTGCGCCCAGCATGGCGCGTGACTAGGAGGTGAGAGTCCTCTGTGCAAGCAGGCCGCGTCGAGCACAGGCGGAGCGCAAAGGCGTGATCGTGAGATGAGGTCTTAAGGAAGCATGGAGCAAAGCCGCGAGCCGACGAACAGGAAGCGGATAGGAGGCGAGGTGGCTCAGGGCGAGCGGGCAGTCGACCGCGAAGCTCTATCGGGCAAGGGGCATCGCGTAGATCGTGCGGCGGTGCGGGGAAGGTCACGGCGTCTTACCTGGGGAGGTCTCGCTTTATGCCTCAAAGGGCGACGCCGAAAGGTGGAGCGCGAAGTCTGCCGAGGCCGTAGCAGTCCGCGGGATACGGCAGATGCCTCGATGTCCGCGCTGATGAAGGGCCGAAGGGAGAGCGACACCGCTGTGAGTCCGAAAGACGCCAGGCGCCAGAAGCCCAAGCAAATTGGGGCTGGCGCCGGAAGCTAGAAGTGAGGCCTCGAAGGTCGAGCGCAGTGGCGAAGCGTCGACGCTGGCGAACGGAGAGGAGCGCTCGGGAAGCGACCAGCTGATGGAGCAAGTGGTCGCGCGCGGCAATGTCAGGGCGGCGTTGGCGCGGGTGCGTGAGAACCGGGGCAGTCCCGGAGTCGATGGGATGACGGAGAGGAACTGGCGCCGTACCTGATGGAGCATGACGGGAAGTCCGCGACCAACTGCTGGCGGGAGAGTGTCGGAAATTTTGTGTTCGGAGCCATACAATGGCCGTTTAGGGCAGGAGCGAGAGCATGGCAACGGACAAGGAACAGGGCATCGCGGATGAGGTGGTGGATCGGCTGCTGGATGGGCGGGACCCGAGCACGGTATTCACCAGCGGCGGGCTGATTGATGAGCTGAAGAAGCGGCTGGCGGAGCGGATCCTCAATGCCGAGATGGACCACCAGCTGGGCAGCGCGGAGCAGGAAGCGGCCGGCAACCATCGCAACGGTTACAGCCAAAAGACCGTAATCACCGACAGCGGTAAACTCGAGCTGGCGATCCCGCGCGACCGGCGCGGACACTTCGATCCGGTTTTGATCGGCAAGTACCGGCGGCGCTTCGCCGGCTTCGACGAGAAGATCATTGCGCTGTATGCGCGCGGCATGACTACGCGCGAGATCGCCGAGCACGTGGGCGAGCTCTACGGCGCCGAGATATCGCCCGACCTGGTGAGCGCGGTTACCGATGCGGTTTTGGAGGAAGTCATGGCTTGGCAGGGCCGCGGCCTCGATGCGACCTGGGCGGTGGTGTTCTTCGATGCGATCCGGGTCAAAATCCGCAACGAGGGGTTGGTCAGTAATCGCGCGGTGTACCTGGCAATCGGCATACGCTGCACGGGACACAAAGAGATCCTGGGCCTGTGGATCGAGCAAAGCGAAGGCGCGAAGTTCTGGCTGCGGGTGATGAGCGAGCTCAAGAACCGCGGGGTACAGGATATTCTGATCGCGGTGGTGGACGGGCTCAAGGGTTTTCCCGAAGCGATCACCGCGGTGTTTCCCCAGGCCCTGGTGCAGACCTGTATCGTGCACCTGATCCGTTACGCGATGCAGTTTGCCTCCTGGAAAGAGCGCAAGCTCATCGCCGCGGCATTAAGGCCGGTTTATCAGGCCGCCTCGGCGGCGGCCGCGCGCGAGCGGTTGGAGGATTTCGACCGCGGGCCATGGGGGCAAAAATATCCGGCCATCGCGCAGAGCTGGCGGCGCAACTGGGAGCAGGTGATTCCGTTTTATGCCTTCGCGCCCGAACTGAGGAAAATCATCTATACGACCAATGCGATCGAGAGTCTCAACGCCGCGGTGCGCAAGGCGGTGAGAATCTGCGGCCACTTTCCCAGCGAGGAGGCCGCCAGCAAGCTGATTTACCTGGTGCTGCGCAAAGTCCAGGGGCGGTGGAAAAATCCCCCGGTTTTCTGGCCGGCGGCCAAGGCACAACTGGCGATTCACTTCGAGGATCGTTTCGAGATGGCGGGCTGAGATGGCCAGCGTGCTAACAATACCGCCGGTAGCCTCCGCGCCGGCACGCCGTCAAGGGTTCGCGCACAGAGGTCGCCGGCTGACGCCGCCCTTGACTGCGACCGGCGCTCCGGCTCAGAAGCTAATTAAGCGGTTGCTGACGCAACCGCTACGCTCGTTAACCACTGGTTTACGAAACACGAAATTCCTGACGCTCCCGTAAACGCTGGTGGCATCGCGCCGCCAAGCTGGTTCACGCTGGACTCAGCGCCCGCTATTGCGACCGAATGGGAGTCCCCAGATCTGCCGACTAACCTCAATCTTCCGAACCGCCGGATGCGGCCACACCGCACGTCCGGTGGTGTGGCAGGGGAGTAGCGCTGCGGCGCTACCCCCCTATGCCGATTCTGTCCACGGCCGAGCCGCTTTCTCGCCGTCTCGCCGGGTGCTAGCGATCGATCCGTCGATGGATGCTCTGCGAAAGTGCGACGTGTTGATCGCGGGTGCCGGTCCCGCCGGCCTCGCCAGCGCGCTCTACCTTCTGAAGCGTCGCCCCGAATTTGGGGGGCGAATCGTGGCCCTCGACAAGGCGGCGCATCCGCGATTCAAGGTCTGCGCCGGTGGCCTCATCCCGAAGACGCTCCGCGCGCTCGACGAACTAGGAATCCGACTCGATGTTCCGGCGGTTGACATAGTAAAAGGCGAGGCGCGTACGGAGGTCGGCAACGTCGATCTATCGCGTGGCGACGTGCTTTGCAGAGTCATCAGGCGCGATCAATTCGACGCCATGCTCGCGCGCCACGCGCGCGACGCGGGTCTTGAAATCATCGCGCACTGCCGCGTGCTCGATGTCGCACAGAATGACGGCGGCGTTCGTGTCGATACTGATCGAGGTCCGTTCAAGACTCATGTTTTGATCGGCGCCGATGGCTCGGGGAGCCGCGTCCGCCGTGCCGCCTTCGATTCTGCAAAGGACGCGGTAGGGCGCGCCCTGATGGTCGATGTGCCGGTCAACCCCGAACTTGCGCGCGAGTTCATCGAGCGTCGGTACGTCTTCGACTTTCGATGCATCGCCGGAGGAATCAGCGGATACTGCTGGTCGTTTCCGTGCCTCATCGAAGGATGGCCGCATCTCAATCTCGGAATCTACGACCAGCTACCACGCGAGGATCGCGGCAGCGCCGGTGAACAGGCGCTGATGCTCTCACAATTGCACAAGGCATTTCCCGAGTTACCGCTTGATGGCCTCGAACGGCGAACGATGAGCTGGCATGCCTTTCCGATCCGATGGTTTCAGCGGTTCGATCGCTACGCTTCGGGCCGCGTGCTGCTCGCTGGCGACGCCGCGGGCGTCGATCCGCTGATGGGCGAGGGAATCTCCTGCGCCTTCGAGCACGGCAAGTATGCGGCCGCGGCGGTGGCGGGATTTCTCGACGGCGACGTCGAGGCGCTCACAAAGTACGACGATGCACTCCACCGAGGCTCGATCGGGCGCAAGCTCGCGATTCTCGGATTCGCCGCGCGTAACTTCTACGGCCGGCGCCATCGCGCGTTCTTTCGCGTAGCGTCGATCAGCCGGCGTGCGCAGGAGATCGGGGTCGATTGGTACAACGGCGCTGCGCATCTGGACGAGCTTCCACCTGCGGCGCTCGTCGCACGATGGGCGCGCGCAGTTTTGTTCGGTGGTTCCGTACGGTAGCATCAGCGAGGTTAGCTGCGATGGCCAGGCAGATGCGGCTGGTAGTTGGCGGAAAGGGCAGGGGAGCAAGAAACCAGTCTGCGCCTCGCAAAAAAGCCGCACGCCGATCGCGGCGCCGCCCCACGATTTTGATGATCATGGCGCTCGCCGCGTTGATCGCGGGATTTCTGTTTCGCCGGATGATGCTGCCCGAAGCGGTCCATTACCTTGCCTACCGGCCACCGGACCATCCCGTCGGCACGCCCCAAATGGCATCGCGGCAACTTCCCGCAAGCGATGCATCGGCGGTTGAAGCCAGCCCAAGCACGAGCAACGGAGGCGAGAACCTGAGCGACAGCGATCGTCGCCAGCTCGACTCGGTGCTGCGGCACAAGGGCAAGTAGTTCGATGTCCCAGCTGATCCAGGTAAACGACGATCTCGGCTTTCGGCTCGATCTGGCGGCCGCGCCGTCGCGAGTCGTATCGCTGGTGCCGAGTTGGACTGAGACGCTGATGGCCTTCGGCATGGAACACGAGGTCGTCGGCATTACGAAATTCTGCATTTTCCCCGCGGACAAGGTGACGACGATCTCGAAGGTCGGTGGCACCAAGAATCCGGACGTACGAGCGATCATCAATCTCCAGACCGACCTTGTTGTAGCCAACGCCGAGGAGAATCGCCGCGAAGATATTGAACGCATTCGCGCGCACGGCATCCCGGTCTTCACTACTTATCCCCGCACCGTGCCGGGCGCGGTCGATTCGATTCTGAAGCTCGGCCGCGTGCTCCGACGCGAGCATCAGGCTGCTCAACTTGCACAGCAGATCACGCTCGCAGTCGGCGGTATCGAAGCCGGGCTCGGCGTGTGGAACAAACTGAGACTCCGCGTGTTCTGTCCGATCTGGAAGAAACCCTGGATGTCCTTCAATG
>JASHQJ010000036.1 GCA_030037595.1 Candidatus Binataceae bacterium | reverse complement strand
GAAGGTGAGGACCCGCTCGCCCAGATGGACGCGCAGGTCAAGAAGCGCCGCACCCTCGATGCGATCAAACGGATTCTCTTGCGCGAGTCGCTCAATCAGCCGCTGATGGTAATGTTCGAGGACCTCCACTGGATTGATGAGCAGACCCAGGAGTTCCTCAATCTGCTCGCCGATTCGATCGCGAACGCGAAGGTCCTACTGCTCGTGAATTACCGGCCCGAGGAGTACTCGCATCAGTGGGGGTCGAAGACCTACTACACGCAGCTCAGGCTCGACCCCCTAGGCAGGGAGTCCGCCGATGAGATGCTGTCTGCGCTGGTCGGCGACTCGCCCGCGTTCGCCTCTCTTAAGCGCATGATTATCGATCGCACCGAGGGCAATCCGTTGTTCATGGAAGAAATAGTACGGGCCCTCCTCGAAGACGGAGCACTGGTGCGCAACGGTGCGATGCATCTGACCAAGCCCATCGCTGAGCTCAAGGTACCGCCCACCGTTCAGGGTGTCCTCGCCTCTCGTATTGACCGATTACACGCCGATGCCAAGGACCTGTTGCAGACGCTGTCAGTGATCGGACGTGAATTCCCAATGACGCTGGTTCGCGCTGTCGTTCCGAAGCCCAGTGAAGATCTCGAGCGAATGCTGAATGACCTGCAGCTCGGCGAGTTTATCTATGAGCAACCCGCGGTCGGCGACACAGAATATATCTTCAAGCACGCGCTGACGCAGGAGGTCGCCTACAACTCGGTCTTGCAGGAGGGCCGCAAGCTGATGAACGAGCAAATCGGCGCGGCGATCGAGAGGCTGTATGCCGACCGGCTCGAAGACCACATCGCTAGCCTGGCCCGCCACTACTCCCGCAGCGGCAATCCCGCGAAGGCCGTTGAGTACTCTGTGCGCGCGTGCCAGCAGAGCTCTGAACGGGCCTCTTTTACGGAAACGGTCGGGCATTTCGAAACCGGCCTCGCTCGATTGCAGGAATTGCCTGACGATGCTCATCGAGCCGAGCTCGAATTGGACCTCAGAAACGCGGCTCAGTTCGCGCTGTGGACCATCAAGGGCTACGGCTCAGCCGAGAACGAAACACTCGCCTTGCGAACATTGGAGCTTTCCCGCCGCCCCGGTGTTAGTTGGTTGAATTCCTGGATGGCGCTGTCCGGACTATATGTAACCGCTTTGATGCGGTCCCGTCATCGGCAAGCTTGCGAATTGGCTACGCAGATGTTGGCGATCGCGGAGAACTCGAGTAACGCCGACTATACCGGCGAATCCATCAACTGTCTGGCCCATGCGCAAATGTTTGATGGAAGTGATCTTGAGCTGGCTGGTGAGTCATACGAACGTGCGATCGCGTTGTTCGAAACGACTACGCCGTCGAGTGCAGGTCCGAGGTGGCGACGCGATCTCATGCATTCCCAGGCTTACGCTTTTTCGGCGTGGAACGACTGCATACGCGGCTTTTCGGATCGAGCAGTGGAGCGCACGGACCAGGCCTTAGCTTTGGCGCGAGCGTCGGATTCAAAGGCCGTTGCCGAAGCAATTCATAATTACGCCGTAGAAGTTTTTTCCATTCGCCGGGACGTGGAGCGAACGAGACAGCACGCCGTTGCCACGATCGACCTATCCACGGAAATAGACAATCCATTTCGGCGCGCGCGGGGGGAATTCTGGCTGAGTTGGGCTGATAGCTTTGCATTGGATCGCGAAGAGTGCCTGGCACGTATGCAGCGCGCTCTAGCGGATTTGAGGGCCACGGGGGCACTGACCAGTAGTTCGCTTTGGCTTTCACTTATCGCGCAGATTCAGTGCTCCCTCGGTCAGTACAACAACGCCTCAGCGTCGATCGATGAAGCGCTTTCAGTCGTGGAGGAGACAGGCGAGCGAGTATTCGAGTCCGAGGTGTTTCGGACTAAGGGAGAATTGCTGTTAGCGATAAGCACATCGGACCAAGCGGAGGCCGAGCGGGCGTTTTGCACGGCGATCGGGATCGCACGCAGTCAGAAGGCGAGGTTATGGGAACTTCGCGCGACGACCAGCCTCGCGCGACTCCTGCGCGACACCGGACGGCGTGACGAAGCGCGCGCGATGCTCGCTCAAATATACAACTGGTTCACCGAGGGGTTCGACACCGCCGACCTGAAAGACGCCAAGGCGCTGCTCGAGGAGCTGAACAACTGAATCACCAGAGCTTTAGCCACGGAAATCTGCGAATAATGTTGCTGCGCGAGCAGCTTGATGGGATTCAAAAAGCTATCGAGCGTTCAGGCTGTTAAGCTGCCTCGGGAGCAGTGGACCTGACTTGACTGCCCCGAACGACCGTAGCAGCGCGTTCCAGCCCCTGGATAAAATCCCATACTTCTCCATCTCGCAGGTCGGCCGCCACGACAGGAGCGCCGGCGTCCACAGTGCTGAGAAACGCATCGACTCCGGCCCCAACCGCGTGCGTTAAAGCGGCGACGAGCTCATTGCGTGCCAGTTCCCTGTGGCCGAGTCTAAACAGCATTGCGGCGGCCGCGGCTCTCGTGCTGGGAAACGCTTCCGCAGTCGGAATCGCTGCGAGCGCCTGCAGCAGCATGTCCTCGCTCTCCTGTGCTCTTCCGGCCTGCTGATGAACGCGCGCCAAGTGCATGAGCGCATCCACCCGGTAACCCGGTCCGCCCAGCCGCAATGCCACCTGCTGAGCTAAATCCGGTCGCCCGGCAGTAGCCAGCGCCTTTGAACACCATTGTTTCGCGAACTCTTGGTCAGCGCTCGCATTGGCTACAACGGCCTGCGCTATATCGATGGCGACGTCGCGCACCCCGGATTCGGCCAACGCCAGTGCGACGCGACCATGCCACCAGCTTCGCGTCGACTCACTTGTACCGGCCAGACATTGCAGCGCAAGATCATTCTGTCCGGCGCGCGCAATGGGCTCTGCCCACGTTTCCAGATTCGCCGCGCTTCCCGAACTGACCATCTGTTCGTACGCTTTCCGGCAGAGTTCGGCCGCGCGCTCCTCATCCTCGAGAAGCAGATGCAGACGAGCGCCCTCCGTCAGCGCTCCTGGTCTTTCGGCGTAGGGCACATCAAACAGACAATTGTCCAACTGCTCGAGAAACTCGCTGGCCTTGTCATTGGCGCCGCTCTTCGCTGCCATCTCGCCTATGGCAGCTAGTAGTTTGACGCGTGCCGTAGTGTCGGTCTGAGCGATCTTGAGGGCGACTTGGTCCCAATCCCCAAGCTGCGCCAGAAGAACCGCTGCGTCTTTGGTCGAAGACTTGTCGGTCAGCCGTCGCGAGACGATGGAGCGAGCATCCTCGGGATGGACATCAACACAGGCGTAGGCGAGCCGAACTGTGATTGGTCCCAAGTCCACCGGCTTGCCGCGCGCGAGCGCGAGCGTGTTATCTATGATTTCTTCGGCCTTGTCGCGATCACCCGTGTTCATTACGGCGCGAGCGAGGCGTCCACGGAACTCCATGGCGCTGGCGGCAATATTGTGCTCCGCTTCAGCGATAGCTTTTTCGACCCATCTATTGCGTTCGAACGGCGGACGTTTCGCAAGTGCGACGTCCATCCAATCCAGCAAGGCGTCGAACCGATACCGCTCATAGGGATCCTTGGTGGCTGTCGCGAAGGCGCGTTCGTATTGCTGGCTCTTTAGCAAGTTTCGCATCACTTGAAGCAGCTGGCTATGCCTGACCCCCCAATCGGAGATTGCAAGCGCCGCAGTTTCTGCACCGTCAATGTTGCCCGCTGCCAACAAACCATAGACGACTCGGCGCAGCGCGTTCTTTCTCTCTGATTCCTCCAACGCAGAGGCGGCGGCCAGCGCCTGCTCCACTAGGCCTCGGTCCGCGCAGGCGAAAGCGATCACTTTATGTGCGTCCGCATACCCCTCATCGGCTTTCAGCCGGTCGGCAAGATCCATGGCCTTGAAGGTGATTTCCTTCGCCCGGGCTGAATCTATATAGGCGAGCTCTGCTTCAACCTCGCCAAGGGCCCACGCGCGCCAAGCAGGACTTCGAATTTGTTCGCATAGCGCAAGAGCCTCATCGTATTTCCTACATCGCGCCAAAGCTTCGGAGGCGCTGCGACGCGTTTCGTCCGCCGGATCCGATTGGTCTGTTTCAGCCGTGCTGTCTTCGGCAAGGAGCGGCTCGAGCACCGCAAAAGCTTCATCCCATTTTCCCACCTTGCCTAATGCAGATGAGGCGATGCCTCTCGCCCTGCGCCGGCGCTCGAGAGGTAGACCGTCAGAAGCTGCGGCCTTACTACGAACCTCCAGAGCGAACTCGACAGCAGCGTCGGCAGCGCCGCACTCCACAAGCCACCCGACGAGCTTGGCTCGAGCTTCAAGACTGGACATGCCAGAATCTAACGCTACCAGCGCGATAAGGCGGCGGGCGATCGGAGGTGCTTTAGCGGCAGCGACTTCGCCTGAAAGCCATTTGAGTATCCTGTCAAGGGCAAGGCTCCGCCCCGCTGTGGCCATCGGTTCGTAGCGCTCCAGCGCCGTGTGTCGCAATACCCAGTCCACACAGATATTCCAGCGAGAAAGCAGCCGGCGGTAGCCGGTCAGGTCTGCGATAAGCTGCGATTTGCTGCGCAGCCCGATTTGCCCGAGCGTGGAGAGGCAGCCTTCGATGTCCCCTTGACGAACGAGACTTTCGCACATGTTGACAAGACCATCGAACGGATAGTCACGGATCAGACCAGCGAGTTCCTTCGCTTCCCGGACGAACCCGGCGCTC
Organism: Candidatus Binataceae bacterium; assembly: GCA_030037595.1. Taxonomy (GTDB): domain Bacteria; phylum Desulfobacterota; class Binatia; order Binatales; family Binataceae; genus JASHPB01. Next base: position 2,310 of record JASHQJ010000036.1, on the reverse strand, counting down.
GTGAGAATCAGCACCGTCTTGCCGATCGCGTCTTTGATGAACATTGTGCGTTTGTACTTCGACATCCATTCGAGCAGCCGCTCGAAAGCGCCCCCTTTGGTAAGCGGCACTACTATGCGCTTGAGTCGTTCGGAGGAATCGAAATCGTATTCCTTCAACTGGACGAGTTCGATAGCTTCGTCGAAATCGCCGACATCAGCGGACGCATCGATCGCGGCCTCCAAGGCCTCGGCGTGCTCGTAGTTGTAGGGACTGTCCACGAGGGACACGGTGTCCCTGCAGTACTTCGCCAATTTTTTCGCGGAAGAAAGATCGCCCGCGTCCTTGAAGCTGGATGCTAATGTTGCGAGGAGAGCGCAGAGTTTGCTCGCCGAGGCGATCTGCCCGAGCGTCGCTTCTGCACGGGCAAGGGTCTTCGCTGCCTTATCCAGATCACCTCTCTCTCGATAACGGTAACTGAGACGCGCGAGTACCCACACCCGACTGTCCAGATCTGGCTGCAGCATGGCGTAATCGACAGCCTCATCAATGCGGCCCAGATCCGCCAGCAAGAGCAGCACCGCCGAGGGTATGTTGGCCGCGACGGTATGCAACTGGGAGCGGACGTAGCTCGTCTGGCAGAGCGCCGGCCAGTCGGGGCCCGAGTTGACTGCCTGCTCACGTAAGCGATCTAGGTCGTTGATATAGTCAAGGTGCGATCCCCTTTGGGCGTATCGGCTCGTGCACCACTGCTCGTTAACGATCGTAGACGTTAGCGCTTTCAAGTCGCGAGTGGTTCTGAACTGGTCTACAAAATTCTCGAGCACATAAACCGGGATAGCAGCGGTGCCGCTCTTCGCAGCGGATTCCATCCATAGCGAGAAAGCGGCCGATGCCGCATTTTTCTCTTCGGCAGTTAGCCGCTCCGCGACGGCCCGCTTGAGCTCCGGGTGCATGAATTGCAAGCTTGTCGGCGAGGCGAGGCAGCGAAGAACCGGCTGGAGAGCAGGTTCGATGTCGCGCTGATTGAGCCGCAAAATGCCGGACAGGTCCTCTAGGTTCAGTGGCCCTCGCGCTTCCGTTAGCACGGCAAGCAGCCGTCGGCGCAATGATTCGGTGGGGCTTTGGGTTAGCTGACGCGCTTCTTCGCCGAGGTAATCTCGCATAAGAGCGGCAAGGCGTTCTTCGTCCTGCAAAGTCGCCTCGCCGTTTTCGGCAATGTCCTTGGCGAGCAATCGGGTTGTGAGCGCAAAGCCCTTCGTGAGGCGAAGCACGGGTTCGACGAGGCGAGTAGCAGCAGCTGGGTCGTGAAGCTGTTGCTCCAGAAGCTCCGCTACGTCTTTCTGCTCCAAAGGCCCCAGCGTGAGAGGCGGAGCCGCCGACCGCGCCACATGAATGCTTGGTAGATGGCGGAGCGGGTCAAAGGTCGTTCGCTCGCTTGCCACCACGTGCGCATACGGAACAAGATGCCCGGGGAGCCAACGGCCAAGGCTGTCGGGTTCCTCGAGTTCGTCCAGCGCGTCAATGACAAGAAGCACCGGCCGGTCGCGGTTACAGTACAACATCAGCCGGCTCCAGAGAGTCTTGAACTGGTCCTCCAGATTTAGTGCCGCAACAAATGAGCTGTCTCCCAGAGCTTTTGCAAGCTGACCGTTCAACGAACGCAGGACAAGCGGCAGGTCGCCGTGCTCCTGACGAATGAAATGATAGATGAGAAAAGGACCGCCAGGGCGACCGTCACGCGTTCTGAGCTCCTGGACGAGGTTTACGAGCAGAGCGCTTTTGCCGGCGCCCGTTTCACCCTTCACGAAGAGGTATCCGGACCTTTCGGACCACATGAGCGCGCGAATTCGGTCTGCTTCCTCGCTGCGCCCGACGTAGATTGCGGAATAGGCGGAGATCAACTCCGCGGTCACGGCTTCCTCTGCAGGCACGAGGCCGAGTTGTGGACGCTTCTCGTCTGTGTCAGTGGGGCCTGAGGCATTCTCAAGGCTGGCTGGCAACACGGTGGCTGGGCTTGCAGTGCCCACCTGAGTGTTGGCGAGGGTAATCGATTGGTCGGAAAGTGCGCGCGCGGCCAGCAGCACATAGGCCGGGAAGTTGACCGCGGGAATTGCATAGGCGCGCGCTTCTCGCGGATCTTTCCGTGCCAGGGCGATTAAGCCGACTAAATACTCATGCTTTTCGAGAGGCCCTCCGCTGAAGCCGCTGTAGATCATTCCTGCGCTTCTCGATTTCGTTAGAACAGCCGCCATTTTCGATCCGAAGTCGGCCCCTATCTGCCAGAGGTGTCCTTCCGTTCCCAAGACAACACACTGACCGATATCTAGT
>JASHQJ010000362.1 GCA_030037595.1 Candidatus Binataceae bacterium | reverse complement strand
GCTCGATGTAAATCTTGTTGTACGAGATGAGCGCGTTGTATTCGTCGAGGATTGGCTCGAAGTGATCGAGGTAGGCGAGCGCCTTCTCGCGCCATCCGGGCGGCAGATCCCACGCGACGCCGCCGATGCGCATGTAGTTGAAAGTGAGGCGCGCGCCGCAGAGCTCCTCGATCAGATCGTTGATCATCTCGCGCTCGCGGATCGCATGCGTGAACGGCGTCATCGCACCGATATCCATGCCCATCGTGCCGACCGAGAGCAGGTGCGACGCGAGCCTGTTGAATTCGGCGGCGATCACGCGGCAATACTCGCCGCGCTTCGGCACCTGGATATTCGCGAGCTTCTCACTCGCCATGCCCCAGCCCTGGTTGGTGAACATCGCGCAGACGTAATCGACGCGATCGGTGTAGGGCATGAAGCCGTGATAACCGACCTTCTCGGCGATTTTCTCGATCGAGCGATGCAGGTAGCCAACGTCGGGAATCGCCTCGCGCATCACTTCGCCGTCGGCGCGCACGATAAAACGCAGCACGCCGTGGGTCGACGGATGCTGCGGGCCCATGTTGAGCGTCATTTCTTCGGTGCGAAGGGTGGTCATTTCTTTTTCGGATCGAGCCGGATAATTGGGCTCTCGCGGACGGTGGAGATGCCGTGATACTCGGAAGGCTCGACGAAATCCTTGCGCAGCGGAAAGCCGGGCCAGTCCTCGGGCATCAGGATGCGGCGTAGATCGCTATGGCCCTCGAAGGTGACGCCGAGCAGGTCGAAGATTTCGCGCTCCATCCAGTTGGCGGACTTCCAGATATTCTCGAGCGTTGCGACCGTCGGATTCTCGCGCGGCAGCTTGACCTTGAGCACCGCGCCGTGGCGCTTCGAGTACGAGAACAGGTGATAGACGACCTCGATTCGATCCTTGTAGTCGACGCCGCTTTCGTTCGATAGACAATCCATCGCGAGATCGGGATCGCTGCGCATGAAGCTCCCGACTTCTACGATCGATGCCGGGTCGATGACGATGAACGGATCAGGCTTGTGATCCGAAGTCTCCAGAACGTGCTCGCCGAACCGATCTTTGATTCGATTGTATATCTGCGCGGCTTCCATACTTACGCGGCCGCGACTCCATTGCTCGATGAGCGCGCGAGCCAGCGCTCGGCCATGATCTTTTCCTGCAGCTTCAGGAGTCCTTCGGTGAGTGCCTCGGGACGCGGCGGGCATCCGGGAACGTACACATCGACCGGCAGGATCTTATCGACGCCATCGCACACCGAGTAGGCGAGCTGGAACAGTCCGCCGCAGCTCGCGCAGGAGCCCATGGCGATGACGTACTTGGGGTCCGGCATCTGGTCGTAAAGGAGGCGCGTGCGGAGCGCCATTTTGAGCGTGAGCGTGCCGGCCACGATCATCAGGTCAGACTGGCGGGCAGACGCGCGCGGCGTGGCGCCGAAGCGCTCGATATCGGCGCGCGGTCCTCCCGTGTGCATCAACTCGATCGCGCAGCAGGCAAGGCCGAACAGCATGTACCAGATGCTCGACTTGCGCATCCAGTTGAGCAGCTCGTCGGTCTTGGTCGTCAGAACGTAATCGGGAAGTGTGTTAAGCAACGGCATACGAGAACCTCAAACCCCCGATTCGGGAACCTTCTTGATCCATTCGAGATCGTGCTTCTTCCAGACGTAGATAAGGCCGACAAAGAGGATGAGCAGGAACAGCAGGATCTCGCTGAATGCGTACCAGCGCCGGCCGCTGCGCACCCAGTCGAGGTAGACCGCCGCGATCGGGTAAACGAAAGCGACCTCGACCTCGAACACCACGAAGATGAGCGCGATCAGGTAAAAGCGGACGTTGAAATTAATCCACGCGCGCCCGGTCGGCGGCTCGCCGCACTCGTAGGGCATCAATTTGCGCTCGTGTGGATTGTTGGGCGCGAGCAGCTTCTGCAGCCCGAACATCAGCGCCACGAACCCGATCCCGATGACCGTGAGAGCCAGCGCGACGCCAAAGTTTACGTACATAAGAGAACAACCGAGTCCTGATTAGTTGGAGTGGTTCAAAAGGTCAAGAAGAGTGACTTGTGAACGCATCCACTTCGCTTTAACAATTCTAATCCAATTCGACTGAAAATCTAACCCCCTCTCACCCGACCTCATTTGCGCCTCGAAAGCAGTCTTTCGAGCGTCTTCTTGCCGAGCCAGGCGCCATGATCGTTGGGGCATTTAAGCATCTCGACTCCCCCCTCGCTGGCCGCGCCGAGCGAGGCTTTGCAGTACGGGCACAGCATCGCGTTGAGCCGCTCGCGCATCTGCTCGAGCAGTTCGGCGTCGCGCTTGCGTGCCCATTGATCCTCGCGCGCCGCTTCCACATCGCGAAGCCGCTGACCGAGCCGATCCTTTTCGTCGCTCACATCCACCTCCGCGCGATCCGATTTCGTCTGCCAGGCACCGCGACGATTCGATCACGTCATGTCCTTGAGCAGCTTGCCGCTGCGAGCTTTTTCGACGGTCGCGTCGAACGACGAGCCCAAATCCACGCCCATCTGTTTTGCGCGCTTCTTCGCCCAAAGACCGACGTTACGCGAGTCTTTATAGAAGGATTCATCGCGTGGCGCCGAAGTATCGAAGTTCTTGAGCCGCGACGATTCGCTCTCGACCACTGCGAAGGCGGACATCACTCGGCGAAGGCGTGATGCGCCGCAACTTGGGCATTCAAGGCGTCCGCGCCGCTTCGGATTCAGCACGACGTGAGCGCTGACACGACCGCATCGTGAGCATTGATACTCGAAAATCGGCATCGACTTGGCAGAATATCCCGCGCCGTAAAACCCCGCAATTGCGGTGCGCACAGCGGGCATTTTCAGCGCGAAATAGGTCAGGATTTGGGGCGTTGCTCGTGACGCCACGACTCGCGCAGATCGAGAATCGGCGCCGCGAGCGGATTGCCGACCAGGAACAGGATACCGATCGCGCCGACCACGACGCCGCACCCGATCCACCACGGCGCGCGGTAGCTGATACCGAGGATCAGCATGATCAATCCCCAGAGCGGCATGATGAGCGAGACGCCGAAACGCATCAGCGCGCTCATCGCATTTTCGGCTCGTTCCTGCGGCGTCGGCATCGGAAGTTATTTAGCGGCTCTGCGCTTCTCTTTCAAATCACGACTTTCCGCAGTGGCGCGGGCGTCGCCGCCCGCTGTCATTCGCTTTGGCAGGGACGATGAAATCGATTCGTGGTAAGCTCCGAGGCCGGTGGCACTTATGAGTGACAAAGCAGCCCGCTTCGATCCGTTTTCCTCCAGCGCACCGCTAATCGTTTACATCGACTTCAAGAGTCCGTACGCGTACTTGGCGAAGGATCCGAGCTGGGCGCTCGGCGACGAATTCGGGATCGAAATCGACTGGCGCCCGTTCACGCTCGACATCCCGAGCTACCTAGGCTCCGCGCGCCTCCACAAAGACGGAAGCGTCGCGGAGAGCCAGCGCACCGAGACTCAGTGGAAGACGGTGAAGGCGGCATACAGCGACGTGCGCCGCTATGGTTCGATGCGCAAGTTGATCGTCCGCGGAACCACGAAAATCTGGGACTCGTCACTCGCAGGAATCGGGATGCTGTGGGCCAAGGCACAAGGCAAAGCGGTGCTGCATCGCTACATCGGCATCACATACGAACGATTCTGGAAGCGCGAACTCGATATCGAGGATATCGCGGTTGTCGAGGCTGTGCTCGGCGCAGCAGGCGCGCCGACGCGGGAGTTCCGGCAATACGCGACAGGCGCGGGCCGCGCCCTTCATGACGAGATACAGACGAAGAGCTTTGACGCGGGGATCTTCGGCGTGCCGACCTACATCGTCGGCGGCGAGATGTTCTTCGGACGCGAGCATCTGCCACGCATCAGATGGATCCTCGGCGGGAAGCGCGGCACGCCGCCCGATGTCGCGTACGAAGGTGGAGAATCGCCGTTAACCGGCAGTCAAATCCGCAACCCTCTCGTTGTCGCGATCGACTTCGCGAGCCCCCGTTCCTACCTGGCGATAAGACCGACCTGCGCCTTGGCCGATAGGCTCGGCATCGAAGTCGACTTTGAACCGATGGTGATCGAGTCGAAGCCACCTAAGCCGGCCTCGCGTTCGGACGATCGCGGCCTGCGTCATCGTGCGATTCGTGCCGAATACGTAGCTCGCGACTTGGCGCGCTACCTGGCGGATCGTGGAATCCTTGGCCGCGATCTTAAGCGGCAGACCGAGTCGACCGCCGCGGCAATCGCGCTTCTATGGCTGAACCGCGAGGCCAAGCCGCTTGCGCGGCGTTTCGTCGAAACGATCTTCGAGCGCTATTGGCGCAATGAATTGAAACTCGAAGATGAGAACGCGCTTCGGCACGTGCTCGAAGAAATAAACGCGCCGACGGATGGATACCATTCCTTCATCAAGGAAGGAGGCCGCCGGTCGCTCGCAGAAGTGCGCGCCAGGCTTGAAAACGCGGGCGTCCTCGACGTGCCTTCTTACCTTGTCGGCGACGAAGTATTTCTCGGCCGCGAGCATTTGCCGCTCATTCAAGACAGACTCGTTTCGGCGTGACCGCTCAGGGCGTTATTTCGTAAAGCGCGGGCGAACCGGGGCCGCCGAGGAGATTCGGTCGCAAAATCGGACTCAGGCGCGCGCGCAACTCAGGCTTCAAAGAATCGATCTCGCTAGCGTAGGCGATTAGATAAGCGGGAGCCGCTCTTTTATCGGCGCAGCCTCCCGCCTTCAAATCCGGCACGGCAGCGCCATAGTAATATGACAGCTCGTAGTTAATTCCATTGACGATACAGAGCGGCGCCCCATCAACGTGCTCGCGCACGAGCGGTGCGAACTCGCGCACACTGCGCTCGGCGGCGAGCCGAGGCCTCACCACGCCAGTAAACAGCAAGCTCGCGGCCAGGCTCAAAAGAGCAACCGACAGTCCGGTGCGGACGATTTCATGACCTCGAAGCGCGAGCAACGCAGCGATCGCTGCGGCGGCGATAGCAAGCGACAGAAGCAGGAACGAAATATCCCCGGTCCGAACTCCGGCCAATAGAACTCCGACCAGTTCCGCATCGCTGGAATCAAGTCGCGCGGGCGCTGACACGTCCGCGAACGACGCAATTGCGAGCGCAGCCACCGCCGCCAACATGACGAGCGCAATCACCGCGACGGTCACATCACGAGGCCGAATCGCAGCGGAGTGTGATCCAGCGGAGAGGCCGAATACCGAGGCGCACACGATCGCGATCCCCGGCAGCGCAGGCAGGATATAGTCGTCGCGCTTTGCGCTCGCAATCGAGAAAAGCACGATCACTGCAATCGTTAGGCTCGCTGCGTAGAGGATTGCGCGACGTTTCGGCTCGACGATCTCGCCGCGCACCAGCGCGACGACCGCAGCAGGCACGAGCAGTACGATCGGCATCGCGCCGCCAATCACGTGCGCGACGATAAACCAGATCGGCCGCGACGATTCGCCGGTGCCGCCCGCGCGGGCAGGCAGAAAGTGTCCGAAGTTTTCGGTGACGAATGTCCTCGCGAGGTGCGGGCTTCCGAAATGGAACCAGATCGCGTACCACGCCGACGTCATCACGAGCACTGCGATCGCGATCGTCCAGACCCATCGCTCGCGAAGCAGTCGAAGCGGATTTCGCCTGATCATAAGGAGATAGAAAACGATCGCGAGCGCCGGCAGTACGAGCGCGATCGGCCCCTTGGTTAACACGCCGAGCTGAAGTACGACGATCGCGGCGAGCACTCGCCCTGCCCTCGCCGCTTGGCTCTCGACGATCGGATAGAGAATCACGAGTGCTGCGAACACCAGCAGCGTGAGCAGCATGTCCGTGAGCGCAAGCGGCGCGCGCGACGCGAAGCCGTACGTCCCCAGGATGAACACGAACGCGATCCATCCCTCGATCGCGCCGACCTCCGCGCATGTCCATGCGAGGATCAACGTTGCCAGCGCAACTCCAGCCGCGACCGACACAACGCGCGCGCGACTCTCATCGACTACGCCGCCGGACAGGTCGGTGATCCCGGCGCCGAGCCAGTAGTAAAGGAGCGGCTTCTGGATGAGAAACCCGTACTCGTCGCGCGGCGCGAGCAGACGCCCGCGCGCGACGCTCTGCATCCACTCGGCGGACTGCGGCTCAGCGTCCTTGGTGAACGGCGCCGAGATTCCCTGCGCCAGCACAATCGCCGCTGCAATCGCCGTGATCGCGAGCAGCCATGGCGACGGCCGCGGCAACGTGACTCCGGTCGACGCGTTATGCTCTGTGCCGCTTGCCAATCGGCTCGAGCCAGAGATGCTGCAGGCCATGCGCCGAGTCATACGTGCCGACCTGCATGGTCGCCG
>JASHQJ010000361.1 GCA_030037595.1 Candidatus Binataceae bacterium | reverse complement strand
CGTTGCTGACCGGGGTTTGCCCCCCTTTTCCCGGTTGGCCAGGGCCGGGCGGAGTGATCCGTCTGGCCCTAATCATTTGTTCAGAACAAAAGCTTAGGTTCGGCATCGAGCTTGATCGGGTCAGCTGCGATCCGTGCACTAAGTTGCACAACGGCGAGGCGCGGCAATTACCCCGGTCTCGCCGTCGTCGATGTGGCTGGAAAACCGAGCAGCCCTCACTCGACTGCTCCTGGTGATTTGGTCAGCGAGGAATGCGGCGCAGCACGAGCACGGAACAGTGCGCCAATCGGACCAGCTTTTCAGCCACGCTGCCGATCATGACGCGATCCGCACCGGAACGGCCATGTGTCGAGAGCATGATGAGGTCGATCGCATTCTGCTCGGCGTACTCGACAAGCATTTTTACTGGAGAGCCATTCAAAACGGCCGTGGTGACCTTGGGCGAGTTGCCGAAGTCGTCCTTCTTGATGCGTGCGAGTTCTTCTTCCGCCTGCTGCGTCATCGCGCTTTCGCGCGTCAGTTCGAAACTCTGGTCGCCGCTGGTCGCGAGAGGGAGAGGAATGACGTGGAAGTGCGGCACCACGACATGGACCAGGTGAACCTCCGCGCCGAGGTCGTTGGCGAGGTCTTTGGCACCTTGCATCGCGTCCATCGAGAAATCCGAGAAATCGATCGGTGCCAGAATCTTCTTCACATTCTGAATCATGAGTTGCCTCCGGACCCAGTGGAATTATCATGCACCTCGCCGCCGCTGCAAACCACCCGCGGCTTATGCAATTATCCGGTCGGTCCTGAAGTTCCGCGGCGCGCCTGATGCGCCGATGCGAGGGTTTGAGCTATGAGAGGCACAGTTTTCCACGGCCCCCACGACGTGCGCGTCGAACGGGTCGCCGACCCTGAAATCAAGTCTCCGACCGACGCGATCGTGCGGATCACCCGCGCCGCTATCTGCGGCTCCGACCTGCACGCTTATCATGGCGCCATGCCGGCGGAGCCGGGGTTCGTCCTCGGCCATGAAGGTGTTGGCGTTATCGAGGAAGTCGGTCCCGGTGTGACGCGGCTCAAGAAGGGCCAGCGAGTTGTGGTCTCGGGACTCGTGGCCTGCGGCGGATGCTTTTACTGCCGGCGCGGCCAGCCCTCGCAATGTTCCGAAAGCGGCGGTGCGGTCTTTGGCTATGGCAAGAATGCGGCGCGCAACCTCGGATGGCTCGGCGGTGAGCAATCCGAAGGAATCGCGGTGCCGATGGCGGACTACACCTGCTACCCGCTGCCCGAGGGAATCGACGATGAAGCCGCCGTCTTTCTCGCCGATATCCTGCCGACCAGCTATTTCGGCGCGTTGAACGGCAATATCCGGCCGGGAGATACGGTCGCGATTTTCGGATGTGGCCCGGTTGGGCTTTGCGCCATCCTGAGCGCCGGCCTGTTCGGCCCAGCCGAGATTATCGCGGTTGACACGGTCCCCTACCGCCTCGAACTTGCCCGCAAGCTCGGCGCTAATCCGGTCGATGCGGCCAAGGCGCAGGACGTGATTCTAAACCGCACCAACGGACGTGGCGCCGACGTAACGATCGAAGCGGTCGGCAACGAAGGCGCGCTGAACGGCGCGATCATGGCGGCGCGCGGTGGCGGCACGGTCTCTGTCATCGGCGTTTTTATGGGACCGACTTTCGAATTTCCGATCGGTCTCGCCTTCGCGCGCGACCTCACCTTCAGAATCGGCCTCGCGAATATCAACGCGCATATCCCGGAACTTGCGCGATGCATCGAGCGCGGCGCAATCGACCCACGCCCGCTCATATCGCACGTGCTGCCGCTAGACGATGCCGCGCACGGCTACGACATCTTCAACGCGCGCAAGGACAACGTTGTGAAGGTCCTCCTCAAGCCGTGACCGAGTTCCACGAAGCAGCGCAAACATCCGAAACGAAGAACGCGGAGAACAAGATGAGCAACGATCTGATCAAGCTGAAAATCGAAGGCGAAATCGCCTACCTCGGATTGAACCGTCCCGAAAAGCGCAACGCGATTAGCGGCGCTGTGCTCGACGCGCTGCCGCGCGCGCTCGACGAGGTCGATCGGCCGGAGATTCGCGCGGTCATCCTCTATGGCGAAGGCCAGGTGTTTTCCGCGGGAATCGATTTTACTTCGCTCACGTCAGATACCGGATCAACCTCGGGTTCGAGCGGCGGCCCCGACTTGCCGCGCTTTCGCCGCTTCGTTCGCGAGTCTCAGAGCGCGCTGAATCGTCTCGAAACAATCGAGAAGCCTGTCATTGGCGTGCTGCACGGTTACGTTGGAGGCCTCGGCCTCGAACTCGCGCTCGCGTGCGACGCGCGTATCGCCGCGGCCGGCACCAAGCTAGGCATGCCCGAGGTGCGGATTGGTCTCGTTCCTGACGTAGGCGGTACCACGCGCCTCACGCGCACGGTTGGCTATGCGCGCGCCAAGGAATTGATCATGTCGGCGCGGCTTATCGACGCTGACGAAGCGGAGCGAATCGGCCTCGTCAATCGCACAGTTGCCGCAGGCACGCAGATCGCGGCGGCCGAGGAGTTAGCGCGTGAGTTCGCGCGCAACGCGCCGCTCGCCGTGGGCCTCGCCAAGCGCATCATCGACCTCGGCCATAGCGCCGACAAAGCAACTTTCATGGAGCTAGAGGCCCTGGCACAAAGCTCGCTGCTGACAACGCAGGACTTCCGCGAGGGCGCCGCGGCGCTCGCGCAACGCCGCGATCCGACCTTCAAGGGGCGCTGATTCGTATCTCGAAGGTGGCGCTCCAGGTCTCGCCGGGCCAGAGCTCGAGCATCCCCGACTCGATGCCGCGTGCGGCAAGGTTGAACGCATCGGGTGCCGACGTGTACGGCTCGATCGCGACCACCGGGTCGGAGGGCGGTACGTAAACAACGAACTCGCCGTACGCGCGGTCGGCGCGGATTTCGACCGTCACCCTCGCTGACGGATCTTTAAGCCGCGCGCGCGGTTCGTCGCGCTCGTTCGGCATCATGTGGAAAGCGTCGTCATACGTGTCAGCATCGATCGCGCGCGGCGAAATAAAATCGAACTTGCCGGCGAGGGGCTCGAGGGCGCCATCCGGAATCATCCGTGCGTCGAGCCGCCAGCGCGATTCTGCCGCGAGCTTCAGCGTCATATCCGAGCGCGAGCCGCTGCCGAGCGGCGCGCGGAAGTACGGATGCGCGCCGAACCCGAATGGCATTGCCTCGGTTCCGGTGTTGCGGACTGTGGCTTTCAATCTGAGCCCGTTGCCGACTTCATAATCTAGCTCGAGCTGAAACGGCCAAGGCCAGAGCGCTGAGATCGAGGAATCGGCGCCCGAATCCAGAAGCGCGGTCATGAAGTAGGGGCCGTGGCGCAAGACCGTGAACGGACGCTCGCACGCGAAACCATGAATCGAATTGCCACGCGGATCGTTGACGGGCAGCCGATAGGATTTCCCGCGGTAGGTGAAGCGAGCACCGGCGACGCGTCCCGGCCACGGAAAGAGAATCGGAATGCCGAGGCGATGCGGATGCTGCCGCCACGAGTCGGGACTGTCCGGGCCGGCAATCACTTCCAGCGCACCGACGCTGTAGCTGAGGCACTGGCACCCGGCCTCGGGCACGAGCACCGCGCGTTCGCTCTGCGCTTCGATCGTGATCGTGTTCACGGCAGAAGTTTAAGCGAACCCCCGCGCTTGTGAGAATGGCTGAGTAGTGGCGCCGCTGGCGCGCTCACGCGGCATACAGGCATCGCTCGGCGATTTGCGCTGATGGATGCGCCGCAATCACCCGAACGGGTTGAAGGCGGTGCGGAAAAGGACCGCGGGTCAGCGATCTCGGCGCGGGCCGCCGCCGCGGTCACCACCGCTGCGAGCTTGCGCCTCGTTGACTCGAATTGGTCGCCCCTTTATTTCGCGGCCATTCAGCTTTTTGATTGCGGCCTCGGCAGCCTCGTCAGTCGCCATCTCGACAAAGCCAAATCCGCGTGAGCGGTTAGTGGCGCGGTCGATGATGACTTGTGAGCTGTCAACCTTCCCCGCTTCCGAAAAAGCCTCCTGCAGATCCTGATCCGTAACCGTCCAAGCGAGGTTCCCAACGTACAATCTGCGGCCCATTCAGGTCTCCTAGCGCGCAAAATCTTGCCGGTGTGGGTTCTCCCGACCGTCGAACAGTCGCGAAGGCCGGCTAAATTATTGGGAGACTCGCGGCAAGAGAGATCGGCGGCGCGCATCTAAATCGAAATCCCCACACGCTTATACCATCGCGCGCGACGCAAACATAGCGGATGGGCCAGAAATTCGAGCTATACCGACCAGCCAACAAAAGGCTGTTTGAGCAATCAAAACTCACTGATGATAGACGCCTTCATCCTTATACCCTTGGTCGCGTAATCGCATTCCCCGAAAGCCGACGGATTCTCGACAAATGCACGAGTGAAGTCCCCCTGTTCGTCATTTTCCGACCAACGGTTGCTATCGCTCCTTGGCAGGCCAGGGCTTCAACAAGGGGCGCTTAATCGTGGGCCATCAGACGAGAGCATCCGAGCAGCCGGACCTGAAACTCAATACCGGTTGCCTGTTGATGCCGAGGTGGAATAGCCAGTAATCAAACCCAGAGCCTGACGCACGGCATTATTACGGTAAACTCCGGATTCATTTCGATGAATATCGAGATAGTCATGACCAGTCATTCGCTAATGACAATACCAAGTTATCTCACTCGGTCTGCAGCTTTACTATGTTCGCCGATCGAGTACGAACATCATGTCTTTGAAATGCTTACAAGTGAATACACTCGGTGTTTATCTTAGTGAGAGTAAACTGAGCTTGTAGTGATGAATTGAGTTATGTAGTCTAATATTGAGTGTCATACATAGTATTTGAAGGAGCGCGTTCATGCCCAGGAAGAAAGCAGGGAGCGAATCCAATTCCGCTTTCAAGCAAGTCCAGAAGCAGGCGCGCTCGCTTCTGGCTAATCTCCGAAAAGATATTCGCGCCAAGCAAATGGAATTGAGCCGGCTCAAGGACGAGGAATCTCGCCTGAGTAGTCTGGTCGGGCGCTCCTCGGCCATTGCAGGTGGCGGAGGACGTGCAAGCGGAGCGTTGAGCGGCGGCCGCATCAACTGGCGTTCAGTGCTTTCGCAGCTCCCCAGACAATTCAAGGCATCAGACGTGCGTAACGTCCGCGGCCTCAAGCAGAAGCGTCCGTCAGAAATCTTTGCCGCGATCACTCGCTGGATCGACGGCGGAATGGCCAAGCGCAAGGCTCGCGGCCTTTACGAAAAAGCCTGAGTGAGAGTCGCTTCGTAATACTCAGATTGAAGTGAGTATCTGACGGAGGTGCTCGCGCGGTGCTCACATCCAAGGGTTGTCGATCTGAGTGAAGTGAACGACTGCTGTCGCGAGAGCGATCGATTGACGTTTCTCTAATTATCCCAATCAAGGTATTCGTAGTGCGTGGCAGTCAAGACGATTGAATGGCGCGCTGATACGGTGCGCATGATCGATCAGCGTCTGCTCCCGACGCGAGAGGTGATTCGAACGTATCGCGATTACCGCGGCGTTGCGGAAGCTATACGTTCGATGGTGATTCGTGGCGCGCCGGCAATTGGCGTCGCGGCTGCGATGGGCGTGGCGCTCGGAATGAAGGGCTATGCGGGAGAGCGCGCGCGAAAGCGATTCGAAATCGTGGCGAAGGCTCTCAGAGCGACGCGGCCGACAGCGGTGAATCTTGCGTGGGGTATCGAGCGGATGAGGAAGGTACTCGAGGAGAACCTGTCACTCGACGCCGTGTCGCTCTATAAACGCCTCCGCGACGAGGCGATCGCGGTTTACCGAGAGGATCTCGAAATCAATCATTCGCTTGGACGCTTCGGCGCTGAGCTTGTTTCGGACCCGGCCACTATCCTTACCCACTGCAACGCTGGCGCGCTCGCTACAGCCGGCTATGGCACCGCGCTCGGCGTCGTGCGCGCGGCACGAGAGGCGGGCAAAAAGGTCAAGGTCTATGCCGACGAGACGCGGCCCTTCCTGCAAGGCTCGCGGCTCACGGCTTGGGAACTTCATAAGGATCGAATTCCGGTAACGGTGATTGCCGACAACATGGCGGCCAGCGTTCTCGCAGCCCGCCACGTGAGCTGTGTAA
>JASHQJ010000360.1 GCA_030037595.1 Candidatus Binataceae bacterium | reverse complement strand
GGTGTTAGCAAAAATGGGATGGGATCGGTTGAATTTGGGTGGGGTGATCATCTATCGAGTTTCGAAGATATGATCTCGACTTTATTGAAGCAGTGATGATCGAGTAGCAGACATTACCGTCTTTGCTCTGGATAGGTTTCAACGCGCGGCTTTTCCTGGATGCAGACTATTTTGCTGACCAGAGATATCATGCAGAGGATCGAAGCTGCCTTACAACCGATCGCGTGAGCCATATGAGCAAAAAAGTATGTTCCCTCAACTCGACACAAGCTATTTGCCAGCGCTGTCGCCCTTCGTGTAAAATAACAAGAGACCGAGAAGACATCGTCAGAGCGCCCGAAAGTCTCCGATACCGGAGGGTTACGATGCGCGCCTACTTCGATGCCTACCACCTGCTGTAGCACTATGGCGAAGTCAGAGTCGGGCGTAGCCCGAAGCTAGCGAACTGAACGTCCGAGAGTCCTTTCACCTTACAGTGAACATTCTGCACCCTGTTCTCTAACAGAAAGAACCTTGCAAAGAAACTTAGAAGCCTCGCGGATGGTCAGATGGAGCTGCGGCCCGCGTACGGTACGCGTAGAGGAGCTATGTCGCGCCTGTTAGTCGGCGTTCTAGGCCTAAGCCCAACATCCTTTGACAACCACATGGGGAGGAAACATACGAGAGTACTGATTTCGATTTGGCTGAGTATATTCTTCGCACTATTCTACGTCGCCACTGCAAGGGGTACGCTGACCTTTGGCGACGACATGTCAATGCTTTCTGTCACTCGCTCCATCGCAACGGAGGGAAGTGTCGCTGTTCCGCCCGGGACTCCGGGCGCTAAACTCGGCGTCGACGGTCGGTACTATAGCAAATACGGACTGGGACAGTCACTTTTGGGCGTGCCCTTCTATCTGATAGGCGCCTTCATTCAAGACCATTATTCCGACCGTATGCTTCTTGCTGAGCATGCCAACCCAAATGCCAACCCACTCACTTACTGTGTCTGTCTGCTTGGAATAATCTCCACTGTTGGCACAGTGGTCCTCCTATATTTGAGCTGTCTGAGACTCGGCTTCGATGAATCAGCGAGCATAGTTGCAGCCTTAGCGTTCGGGACCTGCACCTTTGCATGGTTTTACGCCCGCACATTCATGACTGAACCAACCAGCACCTTCTTTTTTCTCTTGGCCTTCTACTGTTTGCTCCGATGCGACGGAGGGCGGCGGTTTGCGTGGCTATTTCTTTCGGGACTGGGATTGGGTGCTGCCATCTTGGTGCGCTTACAAAATGCTATTGTCGTTCCTGCTTTCGCGATTTGGTTGATATTCGCGCTCTGGGTCTGGCAAAAGCGCGCTTTTAAAGACAGCTTGTCGGCAGCGGCCGTCTGGTCGGCGCCAGTCCTGGCTTCATTCGGGGTGATCGCCGCGTACAACTACGTGCGCTTTGGGAATGTCAGCGACACTGGACTTGCGGCACCACTTAAAGTCATATTTGAGAACCCGTTCTATGTGGGTCTTTACGGCTTGCTAGTAAGCCCCGG
Source organism: Candidatus Binataceae bacterium (assembly GCA_030037595.1). Lineage (GTDB taxonomy): Bacteria > Desulfobacterota > Binatia > Binatales > Binataceae > JASHPB01. The sequence continues at coordinate 12,921 of JASHQJ010000360.1, read as the reverse complement.
AAAAAGTATCTTTTGGTACGCTCCAATCCTGATAGTAGCTGTCTATGGTTGGAGATTTATATGGATAAAATGTCCCAGGATAACGGGGATCGTTGCGTTACTTGCTGCGACCTACCTGTTGTTCTACTCTCATATCATTTGGTGGCCAGGAGGCGGCACTTGGGGTCCCCGGTTCATGGTTCAGATGGTTCCATTTCTTATGATAGGCCTTGCAGCATTGATCGATCAAGGACTAGGGTTAGTTGGTCGAATTGCAGTCGGCACCACAATGGCGCTCAGCTTATTCATTCAGATAGTTAGCGTTCTAGTATCATATATCCCTTATGAAGCCTTGATGGATAGGACGTCGGAGACATACGATCGCCTTCTATGGATTCCCGCTTATTCGCCGATCATTATTCAGTCTCGATATCTGATTCATCATCAATATCCGTATGATCTGGCATATAACGCTTATCCATCCTCATTTCTGGCGCATTTGCAGTTCATCGCATTCATTGGAGCGCTTGCGGTTTTTGGAGTCGGTATTCGCGTGTTTTTCAACCGACACAACTTGGATTCGATGTTAGTCGAAAAATGACATGGTGCCGCAACCGGCGCTCTTGGCGAAGACAGAATCGTTGAATCACGCTTCATCGCGGAAGCCTCGACGAACGGGATTCAAGGCGGATAGTTAGGGAATCGCCGTTCATCGGATAGCTGGCTGGGCGACCGCCATTCGGTTGGTTCCAACCAGCGTGAAGTTTTTCTCGAAATGCTCTGTAGAACAAAGCCAGTTTACTCCCCGTTTTGGTGCGGACACACACGCTTTGCCTATCCGGCGCCGACATGGCTTGAAGAAGTGCTTTCCGAAAGGTTCGCCCGCCTGGCGCTTGAGCCGAATTGACCCATTGTTCGCGGTCCTACACCCTTCGGCCGCGCGTACTGTCTTCTCTGCGTCTAGCACAGAGCAACCACTACACTCTTCTACCTCGGCTGCGCTCAGCCCTGATGCCGCGTCGCTTGCCCGCCGTCTCAGACCTTGAGCGGACTGATTACCATTGCTGCGCGACGCTTCGCTGTCTACCGTTCTAAGATCTCACCTTCGTCGACCCTATAGCATTGGCTCAATTCGGAGTGAAGCGGGATACCGGCACGTTGGCTTGGGCGACATCGAGCAGATGTCGTCAGACTTGAAGTCCATTTCGCGGCGACGCCCAGTGCGGTTCTGAGCCAAGTCCCGACGACCCACGCGGCGTGGACATGATTAGTCGAGCACGGAATGACTGCTTTGCCGTCCAGCAGTTTGTCGCATCATGTCTACGATACGGGCAATCGTCTCGCGAAAGCGGGCAGGGTTGCAATCTTGGCGTATACGAAGAAGTGCGTTTGTGCGCAAGCGCATCCACAAGACTTCGTCACGGTAAAGACGCACGCACTGCGCTGCAAACTCTTGAGCGTCGCCACCTACGAGAATGTCTTGTCCGTCGCGCCAACCGAGCTGCTCGGCAATCAGCGGAGTTGCAACAACCGGAACACCGTGCGCGGCAGCTTCGTGAACTTTGAGCGGAATGCCTGCCGCAAAGCGCGTGGGCGCGATGAAGACTCGCGATGCGTTGTAGATGCGCGACGAGTCCTTGACCTGGCCCAGCAGCGTCGCGGCCGTGCCTCTTAGTCTCGAAAGGCTTGGTGCGCCGTCCGCCCCGACTACGGTCAAGCGCGCTTCCTCGTTGAGCGACTCCTGGATTAGCGGCAAGACGTCCCGAACAAACCAGCTGAGTCCATCGACATTAGGTGAGCCATCATCTTCGAGGCGACCCACGAACAAGAGGCCGCGGCGAGTCGCAAAAGACTCCTGGCCAGGCGTGGGATCGAGGGTGTTTCCAAGCTCCTCCACATTGTCGACGCCCAAGCGACGAAACTCAGCCACTTCGCGTGCCGAGACCGAAAGGACGAGGTCGGCCGCGCGCGCGAGAGAGGCTTCTTCCGCGAGCATCGCTTTGACCATCTCTTGCTCAGGCGGTTCGCCCCGCAGACGCTTTTCAAGGATCTCCCGTGCCGCGAAAATTGCCTCGGCATCGTAGATCAGAGTAGTCCCCTCTATCAGGTCGGGTCGGCGGCGGGCGACCTCCAGGAACGCCCTCATGTTATGAGGACGGGAGATCAAAATTCCGCCATAAAATCCCCGACGTTCTTCGAGGAAGCCTTCGATCTTATCGATCCCGCTTCCCAGCATGACCTCGACCTCGGGCGGCACGGTAGCGCGTACATCTCGCCATTGCTCGGGCTGCGACATCGTTGGAAAGAGGGTCACGAGTGCGCCCGCCGCCACAAGTTCCCTCAGGATACGACCGCTGCGAGGAAACCCCGCACCCAGATAGGTATGCGGAACTCGGTCTTCGATCATGAGGAGACGCTCGCGCCGGTTGCCTGAGGAACGCGCGCACAGAACATTTGAAGGCGACGGAGCAAGATGACGGTTCAACCTTTCGATATGGCGCGCGGCAAACACTGCACGGTGCGCCTGCTGAAGATCCATTGCCCGGGAGAGCTTGTCGGCACTACCGAACTCGTAGTGAAGAACGACCGCTTCGGGCTCGTAAACGATCCGAAAGCCGGCCTCCCAGAGACGCATACAGTAGTCGGTCTCCTCGTAGTACGCCGGCACGAACGCTTCGTCGAAACCGCGAAGCCGCCCGAAAAGTTCCAACCGGGTCAGAAGGAAGGCGCCCGAGCAGTAATCGACGTCGCGACGGAACATGTACGGCGGCGCGGTCGGCAAGTCGCCACGCCCATAGCCCAGACAGCTGCCGTCATTCCAAACGATCGAACCCGCCTCCTGAAGCGTACCGTCCGGAAGTATGAGTCGACCGCCCACGGCACCTACTCCGGGACTTGAATCTAGCACGCGGACCGCCGCCTCGAGAGTGCCAGGAAGGAGTTGTGCATCGTTGTTGAGCAGAAGGATGTATTTGCCGCGCGCTCGTGATGCTGCCTGGTTTACCGCCTTGAGGAAGCCGACGTTCGCATTATTGTACAACACGGTTGCGTTCTCGATGTGCTGCAGTAGTTCCGCCGTTTCATCTGTGGAGTCGTTGTCTACAACGATCACCTCAACGCCGACCGGCGACGCGCACAGGCATTCCGCAATCGAGGAGAAGCAGCCGAAGGTGAGTGGCGCCTGATTGTGAAGAACCAAGATTATCGAAACCTCAGGCCGACCAGCCCGCGGCAGTTTCAGGCGGTTATCGCCGGCGAAAAAGGCGGCGAGCCGGGTCGAAAAAAAATGCCGCATACTCTGCTTGCTCTGGTCACCGTGCCCAGCCGCATGTGGCATGGCAGAAGCTTCTATCTGGGTGGTTGAATTTACGTCAACGACCGCATCGCCAACCGTCGACTTAATGCGATCTTCAACGGCTGATCCGGCATCAGATGTGTGCGACAGCGGAAAATCTGCTCCTTCGGCCTCAGTGCGTCGATCGGGCGCTAGGGTATCGGCTGCAGGCACGGCAGATCGCGAGTGTCGAGCAAAAAGCCGATGAATCAGGCGCAACGGTGCGGTCAGCTCCCAGGACAACGATTGACGAATCGAAACGATGGTTTGAATCGCCTGAAGCTCGGACCACTCAGAACAGAGAGAGGGTTCAGTTTCCGTTTCGCGTTCAAGACCTCGTCGTCGGTTAACAAGGTTGCGAACGGGCCGAAGAAGTCGCCAGGAGCGGGAAGTCCATAAATTGTTGATCTCAGATAGCAAGATCGCATCTGCTTCTGCTATTGATTGCGCTCGTGCCTTGGATTTTTTGTTTTCTGACCTTAGCGAATCGTTATTCGAGGTTAACCATTCGGTGGAAGCCTTGAGCATTTCAGTTTCAGCCCTGAGGGCTTTGAGCTTCGCCAAGGTCCGCTGAAATCCGTCTCTAGTCTCCTGGAGCTCGTCATCCGTGCGGCGCGCTCTGTCAGCAGTCTCCGCCATCCTTTGTTCGCTGTCGTTCAGCCTGGATTCAGCCGCCTCAATCCATCCGTAAGCTTCGTCTCGTGCCTTTTCGGCCTGCCGCAATGTCGCGGCAAGCTCGGCATTCTGTCGTTCGCGTTCCTTCAGTCGGTACTCGGCCGCCGCGAGCTGTCCGCGACATTCATCACCCGCGCCCTTGACCTGTCGCAATACGTCGTTGAGTTCGGCATTGTTTCGCTCGCTATCTTTCAGCCGGCTCTCGCTGGTCGCCAGTTGTCTGTAGGCCTCGTCACGCGCGCTCTTGATTAGTCCCAAAGTCTCGTTGAACTCGGCATTCTGCCGCGCTATTTCGCTAAGCTCCGACCCAAGTGCCGCCAAGGCAGTCTGCTTGGCGTTGGCTTCTGCATATATAGTAAGGGCACCGCCTAGCCTGGAGAAGAATATCCGTACTCTTTCGGAGTCAACCTGATCATAGCTAACTAGCTGTTGGATGGGTTTTGCGATGTCGCTCCCGATGGCCAGTACTCCAAGTCCATGACTGTGTCGAAACGTAAACGACGGGTATTCACGTGTAAGTTCATTCCAAAGGTGACTGACTCCAAAATCCAACTCCAGAACGTTGGTGTCGTGAAAGAGTATCACTGAGCGCGCGCTGAGCTTTGGTCGCCAGGTTTCGAAGTCGTGTCTCACCGCGCTGTAAGTATGAAATCCATCGATGTGAAGGAGATCTATACTGCCCGCAGTAAAAGCTGTCGCGGCGTCATCGAATGTAGAACGAATCAAGCGCGAGAACCGCCCATATCGTGGCTCATGGTATCGCCGCAGATCCTCGAAGACCTCTTCTCCATAAAAGCCAGTGTGTTCGTCTCCCCGCCAGGTGTCGATCGCATAACAGGCGGTCCCCAGGCCCAAACGATCAACTGCCTGATTGAACGCGCAATATGAGTCCCCTTTGTACGTACCGAGTTCGACGAGTAGACCTGGCCGGAGCGCCTCGACTATCCAGAAGGCGAATGGAATGTGGCCCTGCCAACTGTCGGCATTGGTAAGGCGGTCCGGTGTCTCGAAGACGATCGCTCTCACGATGCCCTCCGGAAAATCTTGTTGCCTGGAGGTCATAGCTTTTCCGGACTGCGACCCACGCCCACCAACTCGACTACGCCCGCTCGGTACTCTGGCGCGTATGGTCGATGAGATTTGCGCATTCTACCGTTCCTTTAATTCATCTGCCACTCTCCGAGAAGCAGGGCCGTTTGAGCGCGTTGATGACTCTGAAGGGCACTTTAACCGATCGCTATCGTGCTCATCCTGGTTCCCCGGAGCAGCGGCCAAGCATTTCGATGACGCTGATTGGCTACAGCTGCTCCCATGCGATGCGCTTGAGGAAGGGTCTTCAATCGTTCCAGTAAATCGGCGCGGATGTACGATCGGTGAATCGCGAACAACCCTCCACATGGAGGACCCTCGCGGCGGTTCACCACCAAACGGTTCTGCTCTATTTTGCGGCGAATTGGCGTTTGCGTTTCACAAAGCATGTCCTTACCGAAGTAGGTAAACGGTACAAGCGTCGGTTCAGTTCAGAAATCCGCTATAACTCTTCCCCGCAAAGAAAGCGAGATACCAACATTAAATGTTTAATTTGCTCCGCATTTACGCGAAGGCGAACCGGTCTAGAAAGATTATTTTCCCTTGAAGCGCGGATCGTCTTGCCCAACACATTCAGCGGCATAGGTGCTAAGTTCCGCTGCTACTGAATTGGTGTCGTCGGCACGAACTTTGGACTCCGAGAGTTTCGAAAGGGATTCCTTCGCCTGATTACAGCCAAGGAGAGTATCGTACGGTCCTTGGCGACTCCACTCAGACAAGGGAGCATCAAGAGCGGCCTTATATACCCCCTTTGGCCCTAACGTAACTCTGGGTATCATCAGATACCAACCTACCAAAGCCGACGCCAGAACATGCGGTAAGCTCAGCAACTTGGTCGCCTTGTTAACCCGTTGGATTATGCTTCCAGTGTCTAGCGGCTTTGTTGTGAGCTGGTCGCTTTCGTTGTTAATCAATCCCGCTCGGCCCTCCGTCTAGCTTTGAATTGATAGACAGGCCTTGGCTCTCGAGAAGGCATCAAGACCCTGGGTGAACTGACTCCGCTAAAGCCCTAATCATGACTTGGATGAGCCAGCCAGAATTTGTGCTTTCCAGGCTGTCACGCCGCCGTCGGACGCACAGCGGCCGCTCGCCTGGTGCTCATCCGAGAACGAAGCGACAATTTCATCTTTGCCATCGGCATCAAGATCGGCTAGTTCCACATGTGCGCCCTTGCAGCTCCCCGGAAATGCTGGCGGCGGTGTTTTTTCCTGGCTAAAGAATCCCTTACCATCCGCCAGAAATACCAGTGTTTCGCCCTTGCCGGTAAGAGCCACGAGATCTTTTTGGCCATCACCGACAAGATCACCGACACCTAGAGCCACCGGACCTTCGGTTCCCATTTCAACAAAAAGGGGCCGCCGTTCCCAATGTCCCCCAGGGCGAGAGTAGATGATGTCAATACCACTTCTCCAAGCAGAAAGTTCGAAGCTCGAGTAGGCTACGGCCAAATCGGCGCGGCCGTCGCCATCGAAATCCGCAACTGCGACCGACCATACATAAGCCATAGGACGGATCTCGTTAATAGTAACCGTGTTCCAGCCCCCGCCGGGCTTCCACAGATGTACCAAGTCTCGACGGTCCCCGACACTGGTACCTGTTGCGAAGCCTGGATGACCCGTACCCTCGAAATCCCCGACGGCGATCGAGTGACCGTATATGTCATCGAGCTCACCGCGAGCTCGCTTCTCAGGAGAGACGCGCTTCCAAGTGCCATTCCCCCGGTTCAAATAGAGCGCTACACCATGAGGGTAGCGGAGAGTTCGACCCACCAATGCAGGTCCCTCAGCCAGCGCCAGAATGTCAGCCTTGCCGTCGCCGTTCCAGTCCACGATCTGGAGTGCTTGTGACGAGAAAACCGATTTTCCATCGCGGCCAAAATCAAGGCCCGTACTAGCATTGCGAAACCCACCTTTGCCATCGCCTAATAAAACAATCAACCCACGCAGATGGACACCAAAAGCCAAATCGGGAATGCCATCGCGATTGAAATCGCCAACCCGAACGTCGCCGTAGTCGTATGGAAGTGAGGGAAACTTTGCATCGCGCCACAGCGACCAATCTCCCTTGCCGTCACCTAGATAAATCATCGGAAGCGGTGTTACAGCCTTTCTCGGTGGAGGGAAAATAATGTCTGGGTGACCGTCTCCGTTCATGTCAGCAATCGCGAAGCCTTGGCGCCACTGCCCGGATTTAGGTAAACCTTTGTCGAACGGTATAAACCGTAAACGCTCGGTGGTCTTTACATCAACCCGGTAGCTATCAAGAATCTTTTGCCGTTCTTCTGCCGAAGGCTCAGGCCTGGGAGATGGAGGTGCCGCGGGGATCGGCTTGTAAACTTTGTAATAGTAAAATTGACTGTCTTCTCTCACAACGTCGAGAAGAAATCCCCATTGCCCAATCACCGTTTTCTTATCAACTCGATGAGCGCGATTCTTGGGAATCTGACCGACGTAATATTGGCGGCCCCGCTCGTCCCTTAACCAGCCGCCCGGCGGTTCCGGAGTTGTCGGGTGTGAGGTCGCCGCTTCTGGTGCCGACGCCGTCGCACCTCCTTGCGATTGAGTTGCAGGGCTCGGTCTCGAGAACCTGCAGCTCATTGAAAGGCATGCTATCAGCAGCAAAACTGTTGAGCTCGACCTAAATCGAAGCAGCATCCCAATTTCTGAAGTCTTCACCATGCGAGTGTCAGTGCTTCTTCGCGGGCGCGCTACCGTTCCGACTTCCTGTCCGGTGTAGAGCGCCCCGAGTTTTCGACCCAATTGTTAAAGCTTACAAAAAACGATTAATTCAGAGATATCTGCGAAGATACCTGGGTATCGCACGTATCTCTTCTTCTGGGAGGGAACTACCAAGTATCCGGGGAGGTTCGAAGTACGAAGCCGTGAAATTAGATCGACCTAAGAAAATTGTAGCACCTCGGCAAGGTTGCGACTTGCTTTCGGCTTCACATTGCTGCAATTGAGGCGCGGAGCATTGCGCTCCGCGCCTCATGCAGAAGGGTCGGGTTTTAATTAGCAGTTGGGACCGTGCAAGTAGTAACGGGCGAGGTGGCGTCAGATGGCGTACAATGATTCGGATCTGAACCATTGTCAAGCTGGATCGCGCGTTCGCCAATCTCGTACGTGTTACTTTTAGACGCGTTGTCGTACAGCGTAATCACCCATGACTGCGATTCCAAGTCATCGGTTAGTCCTGTTGTTGCTTCGGCGTTGTTCTGGTTCAGATCCAACCACAGCCATCCGGCACCAAACGTGATCGGAAACGCCGTTGTGTCGAGCGCTAGCTTCTGTGTCTCGGCGGGGAAGCCAGCCTGAGTGTTCGGTGGACACGGGCTAAAGTGACACGTGGGAGGTGTTTCCACGTCCTCTTGCTCGTCAAAAATTGCAATCCCCTCCTGACCCAATCCAAACCACTCCGGATTCATAGTGGCCGCCGGGCATGTGAAAGGGCTCTGAACGACCTTTGAATCACGCCAAACGATAGCGGTCGTGCCGGCATTGAAGTAGTTTCCCGCCTGCGGACTACCTGCGTTGATATAGCGAGCAAAGAAGGTCGTCGCGAGCGGCTGGCGATCGTCGACGCCTGTCCAACCATCATACCGGCCGTAGAAGGTATAGGCACCCGAATCGAACACGTCGCCGGCCGCGATGTGAACCAGAGGTTGCGCAAAAGCTTGGTTCGTTGACTTGTTGATGTAGAACGAATCACCCCAAAGGACGTTGTAGTCCGTTATGACTCGCTCTTGTTCTCCTGCAGTCGACAAGTAGCCAGCTTCGCCGGGAAACAGGAATGAACACGAGTTCACATCGTCGATGGTAATATAACCGCGCGCTATCATGTCACCGTGGGCTATACCGGCGCAGAGATCGCCCAACTCCGCCGATGCCAGTCCGGTGAGCGCGTTCTGCACCGAAGTCAACTGACTCGCGGAGAGCGGAGGCAAGGGTAAGATCGTTGAGCACCCTGGGAAAGTTTTGGGGGTTGACAGCGGACCGTTGGGACTGACGCCCTCACCGGTCGAAGGTGAGGCACCAGTGATTAGCAGGGTGTTAAGGTTAAGCCGATACAATCCGTATCCCGTAAGGTATACATCAAAGTCGAGCACGTGCACGGAGAGATCGCTCCAAATCACCACGTGGGCAAGTTGAGCGTCCGGTGAAGCATTGACGATTGAGAACATTGTCGTGGCGGCGTTCGGATTTGTGAGATTCACCTCGAAATAGGGCAGTAGCAGCGTGGCTGCTGGCTGATCCGAGATGCGGCCCAGTCCCGACGCCAACGCACGTGTGTTGGGCCCCACAACGAAAATAAGTGAAACTAATGCTGCGAATGCAAGGACTTTTTGTAGATGACTTTGGCTCATCGGAACACTGCCCCGAATCGGACTACCGGAATACACTGCAGGCCTCCTCCCATACCGATCATTTTGGCTCATTACGACGGTCCCTCCCGCTCTTGTTCGAGCGACCTAACTAAAGTTTCGCGTTATTTGCCACAGTTTGGCTGCGGAAGTCAAGTGGTGCAAAGAGCGTCTGTTGCCACAACAAAGCTATTTTCGCGTGTCTACGGCTCACGTTCAGCACTAAACGACAAGCGGCCATCAGTGGTTGCTCTCCACATTGACGATATTTTATTCATAGTGCTAATTCGAGGGGGCTCTGCTTGCGCGCAATCTTGGGGAAGGTGATTTACGGCCCTGTTGCCGCCATGAATGTTGGGCGAAGCCAGAGTCCGCCCAGATGGAGCTGTCCGTGATCGACCGTCAGGCTCACGTGTTTCGGAATCTGCCGCATCCTTTAAATTTCACCAATGCAGGCGCCCACTCTGATCACCTCCGCGAGGAGATTCACCCCCAAAAACGGAGAAATCACGCGTGCTCAGCGGAGGAAGGAGCGATTCGACTTCTGGCGCAAAGCCGATAGATTTGCATCGACGACGCCACCTCGGACTGTCATAAAAGACGGGCGATATCAATGAAGCCAACGGCGCAGCGGTCTCGGCCTGCCCAGGGTAGGAACACGAGTGCCATGCCAAAAGGCTAGCCCGCCCCGCCGCTGGTTGATGAGAACGTCTGGCGCAAAACCCAAATATGACGTCGGACAGGAGCCTGCTCGAAAGATCAGCGACTGCTTGTCTCGGTTGGTGTCAGGCCAATAGTCGCGCTTATAAACCTAAAGATTTGGCTTCTCCTGGTTTTTGCGCGTTGCCCTCGACCGGCGCTCGATGCGATAGCGCGAGCGAGGAGCGCGATCAAACCTGGAATGACGAGCGCACGATAGTTCGCAACCGTGCCTGTCGCCAATTTTACCAACCCGGGTTTATAAGTGTTTTCGCTAAGGATTACCCCGTCTAACGCGAACATTTTGTGGATTTCTGCGGTGAGTTCAGTCGACCCGCTCGGATGCTACGGATGTGAATACGCCAACATCAAAACGCCAAACATCGACTCGCTGGCGGCGGTCTCCAGGCTGACAATTTCTTCGTGAACTGGCCCATATTCGTGTCCTCGCGCTCCCATATGCTTACCGGCCTGTATCCCGAACAGAGCGGTATCTGCGACAACGAGGCACACTGGCCGAACTACCAGTCGCCGGCGGCTCAGCTCACCTTCCCGGAAGTGTTCGCTGTCACCACAATACAGCGGCAGACTTCGGCAAGACACTCGTTCCGCGAGTGCTAAAGGTCGTGGTAACTTCAGGAGCCGCACGGTGCCGATGTGGGATTCTTCAGTGCGGTGGATCGCGTTCGGCTGGGATTGGTTCTCACTCCAGCAGGGTTCACCTTGGGCGAGCCGGTATCCCGAGGGCGTTCCTTATGCACCCGGTCGCGTGACCCAAAAAAAGCGCTCGGGTGGCTCGAGCGCTCCTTTTTTTGTGCCGGGTGTTATATCTGCGGCCGCATAACGCCCGTGATCCCGCCGGCACCCTATGCCAACCGCTACACGAAAAATCACTATCCGAACGCCATCAGAACTTAGGGGCACGGCGAGTGAGTTCGAGCGGTGCTTAGGTGAGGTCAATCGTGGCCGGCGATCTGCGCGCGCAGTCGCAATACATGATGCGCTCGTCCTGTTGAACGAATTCATCGTCGCATTCTTCTTTGATGATGAGATCGTGCCCAATTGGCGACGTAACATATCGCGGTTTGGCACCAACTCGGACCAAATAAAGCGGTTGCGCGAGCAGTGAACATCACGGCTGCTGAGCTCGTTGCTGCCGCGGTAATGTGACTTTAGGACTTTAGTTCTGTCAGCGATCGCACTTTCCGCCCTCGACGGCTTCGAGCTAGCCTAAAATTACCGGAGTCCGCTCGGGGATCTTCGCATGCCGGCAAGCGCCGCTTACGAGAGCTCCGATACGCGAGTCGTACGGCGGGGGCGCGGCTTCGTTTTCGGTCAGCAATCCGACCGACGAAGCGCGTCTCCGAGCACTTCATCAACCAGGATGATTTCCGGATCGACGTGGATAGCGACCGAGAACGCTAATCGCATGATCATGCCGGAGGAGTATCGAGCAGCCGTTCTTTTTGGGGCGTTAGATGCGCCGATCGCCCCCCGAAGGCGCTCCGGCAATCGTCGAAGGAATCCGGACCGCGCTTGAGCGCCGCGGCGCCTCGGCCCCTACACGCGAAGCAGCGGCATGAGTAATTCTTCAGCGGAATCTGCGCGCACCGCAAAGACCTCGATTGCTTCGATTCGGTGCGCGCCTCCGCGCTAAATGCAAGTCGCCTCATGGTCGTGTCAGCGCTCGCAGGCTTGGCCGATCATCAGGGTCAAACGGATTGTAGCGCAATGACCTAGAGGCTGTATAACGAATGGACAGTCTGTCTGCGCACCTACCACCAGCATCATGATCAGCGGGTTTTGCGAGTGACCACAATATGCCGAGCGACATGTTGCGGTAGCGTACCCGGAAGTCGCGCATGACGAGTGCTGACGTCCGTCTTTAAAAATGTGTTTCCGAACTCGTCAATCACGAACTACCCCGCATTCGCTCTTATCGGGATGATCTCCTACAATTTTTTTGGACTCGCCTGGAGCAGTTCGACAACATCAATTACCTACAGCGCCGGACTCGTTAAACGGGTGCGAATGATGCGTGAAATCATTCCAATCGCCTCCGTATTAGCGCAGTCGATTCACTTTTTTATTCAGTTTGTACTTGTGTTAATTTTTGTCGGTGCGCTCGGCTTGCCTCCGACTCGCGAGTGGCTGTGGACGATTCCCATCGTTTCCGTCGAGCTCGTGTGCGTCGGTAGTCTAGCGCTATTATGTCCTGCCTTCGACGTCTATCTCCGTGACACCCGTCGAGCGGGAAAGGCCCAGCGAGCACCCCTTGGGGGAACTGTGCCGGCTAAAATTATCTAGCGACCTGCGCCGCCTACTCCTCGCGACCCTTTTGCGCATCCAGCCTGGCACTCGCTGCTCAGCTCCATGCCGTCGAGCAGCTGCAACCTTGCGACGTCATAGAGGAGCGCTCAGGCATGCGATTCCAAGACGGCGGTCGACTGGTACAGTGGTTTGGACTGAGTGAATCTCGCCTAAGCTTTTCCAACGCCCCACGACTGATAAGGTCGAGGGCTGGCTACTTCGGCAGCTCCTCGGCGGCCGCGTCGAGCACATTCGGACGGAAACCATTGCGTTCGACCGCACCGGGATGAGTAACGAACTCGAGTACCGCGTGCGCCGCTTTGTCGAGCGCGCCGGGAGGTCCCATCGTGTCGGCCAGTGCTTCAAGGCGTGCAACGATCCTCGAGCGACGCACTTGATCGGTGAGCAAAGACCAGACCTCATCAGCAATCCGGGCAGGATCGAGGCGCCAATGGAAGAACTCCGGCTGCACCAT
>JASHQJ010000359.1 GCA_030037595.1 Candidatus Binataceae bacterium | reverse complement strand
ATGGTCGCCGCGTTGTGCGCGTAGGCCATACGCGCCTTGCGATCGACGAGGATGATGCCGGCTTCCGCGCCAGTCGGAGCAATCAGCTCCTCGATAGCCTCCTGCGCGACGCGCTGCGGCGTCGCTTCCGCCATCGCCATCGTCGCCTCGCGACAGAGCGCTGTCATGATAATCGCCTCACCCTGTCCCGTCGCAGACGCCGCGCCGTATTTGTGGGCAAAGGTGCCGGCTCCGATAACCGCCGAATCGCCGACACGGCCGTACAGTTTGCCGGGCACGCCGCCAGTCGAAGTCGCAGCCGCGAGCGCCCCACGCGCGTCGATCGCGACCGCGCCTACCGTTCCATGACCGTCGGCATCTTCGGCGTCGGCGAGGCGCTGCGCCTGGCGGATGCGCCATCGCTCACGCGCGCGCTCCGAAATCATTTCGTCGGGCTTGACCATCGCGATTCCGGCGCTGCGCGCGAAGCGTTCCGCGCCTGCGCCCACCATCAGGATGTGCGGCGAGCGTTCCATCACAGCGCGCGCGAGCAGGATCGGATTGCGCACCCGCGAGACCGCGGCCACCGCGCCGGCGGACACGCGATATTCCGGCCCGTGGCGATGATTAGGATGCAAGCGCGAGTCGAGCGACTCATCGACCGGCTCCGCGACCATGAGCGACGCATCCATCTCGACGCTGCCCTCGGAGTTGAGCAGCGATCCGTAGCCGGCATTGAAGAGAGGATGATCCTCGAGCGCGGCTACCGTTGCGGCCACGGCCTCGAGCGCGGTGCCGCCGCGGCGCAGGATGAGTGCGCCGAGGCGTAGCGCGCCCACCATACCGCGGCGGCGCTCGGGGCGCTCCGCGGCCGGTCCAGGAGCACCCGCGCCGCCATGCGCGACCAAAGCAAAGCGGTCTTTTCCGGAGGCCATGCTATTTCTCAGGGCGGCGGCCCCAGAGAAAGATTCGCCGGAAATTGAAAATGATCGGCCCGCTCGTGCCGTAGGCGCGTTCGAGCCTCGCCCGGTACGCCGCAAGGAATTCCGCGTGCCGCTTTTCCGGTAGCACGTTCATGAAGGGGCGCAGTCCCGTCGCACGATACCATTCGACCACATCGCCCGAACGTTCCATTGGATGACGAAACGTATGGTAGTAGCAGTCGACGGCGATGAAGCCGATTTCGGTGAGCATCTGCGCGTAATGCTCCGGCGCACCTACTTCCTGGAATGATTCGTCGATGCCACCGAGCGCCGGCCTCCACTCGGGCTCGTGCGCGAGCGCACTCAGCTCGAGCTTGCCAGTTTCGTGCTCGTTCGCCGGCATCTGCGTGACCATTTGCCCACCCAAAGTGAGCGCACGAAAGCAATTGGTCAATACTGCGCGCTGATCTCTGAGCCACTGCAAGGCAGCGTTGGAGAACACGATCGAGTACTCGCGATCGGCGTCGAAGTTTGCCATGTCGCCGACCGCGAAGCTGAGCCTTTGCTGAATCTCGGCGAGTTGCTTTGCGCGGAGCACGTTTGCAGCCTCGATCATCGCGGGCGAACGGTCGATACCGCGCACTGTGCTTGCGCCACTTCGCCTCGCGAGCTCAACCGTGTTCTCGCCGGGACCGCATCCGAGATCGACGATAGTTTCACGATGGTTCAAATGAAGCCGGGAGAAAATGTGCTCGACGGGCTCCGCGCGATAGTCGCGGAAGCGATTGTAGAGTTCGGGATTCCAATCAGCCATGGATTACTTTCCGAAGGGCAGCATAAGGCGCACCGGATCGCGTAACAAGGTGGCTGCTTGCGCGCGCCGTCACTTTCCGCGATAGCTTGGCGGCGTGGATCGAATCCAGGCAGTGCCGCGACGGTCGGCTGCAGAACCGCGGCGCGGCTCACGGCTGGTCGCGGTCGGAATCGCGATGCTGGGTTTGCCGGTGGTTCTTTGGCTCGGCGCTGCGGTGTTCGTCGCGCATCATCTCAAGTTTCCCGCATTTCTGACTGAAGGCAGCGGTGAGGATGTAATCGGCGCCAAGGTACCGGCGGCGACAGGACATCCATATGAAGTTGCACGCGTTGCGCTGGGCGTCGTGCCGGATGAATTCCAGGCTGGGATGGTGGAGAACACCGCGACTCTCGGCGGATGGCCGGTGGACGTGCGCGGCTGGATCATCCGCGGCCACTCGCGCGACACCGTGATGCTGCTTCCGGCTGCGGGCGGCGCACCCGAGCAACTCGTGGTGTACGCGAAGTTTCTCTACGACGCAGGCTACACAGTCGTCGCGCTAAACAGCGCGAGCAATCCACAGTTCGGCACCGATTTCGGCTGGACCGAGCGCAAGATCGCGATGGCCGCGGCGCACAAACTCCGGCGCGATGGTTACGAACGAATCGCCGTGCTGGGAGTATCGGAAGGCGCGGCGGCCGCGATCTTTGCGGCAGCTGAGGAGCCGATCTTCGCCGCAGTCATCGCAGACAGCCCCTACGCCAACCTGGAGAAGATGTTCCGTGAGAGCCCGCAGGTGGAAAACCTGAACCCGGCCTTTCTCAACACCGTGATGTGGGCGGCGCGAGTGCTTTACTTCGGCCAGCCGCTCGACACAATTGCGCCGGTCGAAGCGGCGCGCTCGCTCGGCAAGTGCCCGCTGCTCGTAATTCAGAATGTTGATGATCCGATTGTTCCCGTCGCCGACGGTCAGGCGATCACGTCCGCGTTGGCAATGGCGCACGGTCACTCGCAACTCTGGATCGCTCCCTCGAAAGGCCATGGCGACGCCGTCTTCACCGCGCCGGATGAATACAAGAAAAAGGTGTTGGCGTTTCTCTCGAGTGCCCTAAAGGACGAAGCGCCCGCCGCTTCGAATTTGCGGCAGGCGCTCCACCAGAATCGATCACATCCGCGGCGGTTCCATGTCGAGCAGCAGCGTCTGCTTCAGGCGCTCGAACAGATCGTCGAGATTCCACGGCCCGCTATTGTAAAGAATCTTCTGCGGCACGATATGGCAATAGCGCATGATGCGGTAGCCCGACGCGCCGAAGCACTGGCCAGTGACCTCGCCCGCTTCGTCGCTCGCGAGGAACGCGCAGATCGGCGCGACGTTGGCCGGATCGCGCGGCGTGCCCTCGGCGGTTTCCGACTGCGGTACACCGCTTGAGCCGAAGCGTCCAGCGGGAATCGTATCCGTCATGCGCGTCGCGGCGCCGGGCATGATCGCGTTGACCGTAATGTTGTACTTCTTGAGCGCGTTGGCGCTCGAGTACGTGAGCCCCAGGATGCCGGCCTTTGCAGCGGCGTAGTTGGGCTGGCCGGGACTGCCGAGCGCGGAGTTCGACGAGAAGTTGATGATGCGCCCGTACTTCTTTTCGCGCATGTAAGCCGCCGCCGGACGCATCGTGCAGTAGTGCCCCTTCAGGTGCACGCGAATCACGTCGTCCCACTCCTGCTCCGACATGTTGAAGATCATGCGGTCGCGCAGGATGCCGGCGACATTGACCAGGATGTCAAGTTTGCCGAACTCCTTGATCGCCTGGTCGACGAGGCCTTGGCCGCCGTCAACGGTCGCGATGTCCATGTGATTGGAGACGGCGCTGCCGCCCTTGGCCTTGATCTCCTTGGCGACATCGTCGGCGGGCGACGAGGTCTCGCGCTGTCCCGCAACGGTTACACCGAGGTCGTTCACCACGACCGCGCATCCCTCAGCGGCGAACAACTTTGCGATGCCGCGGCCGATACCGCGTCCACCGCCGGTTATCGCGGCTACCTTGCCATCCAGTTTGCCTGCCATTGATCAGAATCTCCCTTGTGGCGAAATGCCGGAATCCAAACGAGTGCGTGTTTTGATTCCCTCGGAATGCGCTCGCGCCGAGCGGCCCGGGCTTTCCTGCCCGCCTTATAGCGCAAATCGCGCCGCGTGGAACAGGCTGTCGCAAGGCGCGCTATTTCTTTTGTGCTTCGGCGGCTTGCTGATATGGATCGGCGACGACGTACTCGGTGATTTCGCCGGCCGGCGTCATCTTGCCGATCTTGCCGTTGGGCTCGGTAAACCAGAGGTTGCCGTCAGGACCCGCTGTAATGAAGCTCGCGAGTGTCGTTTCTGATGTCGGAAAGGCGGTGAACTTGCCGTTGGGCGTGATGCTGTAAATCGTGTGCGCCTTCACCACGGTGACCCAGAGATTGCCGTCGGCCCCCGCCGCGATCCCGAGCGGCACACCCGGCTCAGGCAAATTGTACTCGGTGATCGCGCCTTGCGGCGTGATCTTGCCGACCTTTTCGACGCGGAGCTCGGTGAACCAGACGTTGCCATCCGGGCCGCGCGTCATGCCGCCCGGCCGCGCGTCGGGCGTGCCGATCTGGAACTCCTTAACAGAGCCGGTGGTCGAGATGCGCCCGATGCGGTTGACCTTGTCCTCAGTGAACCAGAGCGCATCGTCGCTGCCGGCCACTATTTCACCCGGCCCCGCGCCCTTGCTCAGCGGATACTCGGAGAGCTGGCCCTGCATCGTGAGGCGGCCGATACGATCGACGGCGTGCTCCGTAAACCAGAGGTTGCCGTCAGGTCCCATCGCGATACCCGCCGGGCCGCTGTGATTCTCGGGCAACTTGATATAGGCGATCTTCGTGTCCGTCGAGACTCGCCCGATCTGATTACCCGGCGTGTCGGTAAACCACATCGCGGAGTCCGGCCCGGCAACGATTCGCTCAGCGAACCCGTCCTTGTCGATCTTGAAGCGCTGCGCGGCGCCATACGGCGTGATGCGGCCGACGCCGTCGCCCTGGTACTCGGTGTACCAGACGTTGCCGTCAGTGCCGGCGGTGATCGCGTAGGGTGAATAGGAGCTCAGGCGTGCCCCCGCTCCCGGAGCAGCCTTGGGCGATGCCGCAGCTGTGGGCGCTCCGGCAGGAGGCTGTTGCGTTGCGCATGATGCCGCAAGGGCAGCGGCGGCGAGTGCGCCCGCGAGGCGTATCGCAAATCCAAGAAATGGCGCCCACGATTTCATCCACCCAGCGCTCGATGTCGCCTGAGAGCGGGCGGCGACTTCACACGTCACGCCTATCGCACGACCTGCTCGGCCCGCAGCGATGCAATCTCGGCATCACTGAAACCGAAGTCGTGCAGCACCTCGTCGGTCTGCTCGCCATGATCGGGAGCATGCCGCCACATCTCTGGGTCAGAGCGCGAGAAGCGCGCCGGTGAGCGCACCGCGCGCACGCGTCCGGCTTGAGGATGCTCATACTCGAGGAACGTCTCGTTGGCGACGAACTGCGGGTCGGTCCAGATCGTGTCATAGTCGTTGACCGGGCCGCACGGAACGTCGGCCGCCTCGATGCGCTCGAGCCAGTACGCCGAGGTCTGCGTCGGAAAGTGTTCGATCAGCGCCTTGATAGAACGTCGCACACGCTCAGAGCGCGGCGCGTCGCCGGCAAACCACTCGGGATGACCAACGGCGTCAAGTATGCCCGCCCAGTGCTTGTCGGTCAGCGGCGCAATCGTGATGTAGCCGTCGGCTGTCTTGAACGGGTCGAGCGTCCCCATCGTCGGACGCATGCCGCGCTCGTGTGGCAGAAAAGTGTGATTGGTCGCGGTATCACCCATCAGGTAGTAAGCGACCGCGTCAATCATCGCGAGCTCGACGTGCTGGCCCTGGCCGGTGGTGCGCGCCTCGTGCAGAGCGGCGAGTATCGAGATCGCGGCCGTTAGCGAGGTTACCTTGTCGGCGATGATATTCTTGACGGCGCGCGGCCGCCCCTGCGTCGTCTGCGCGGTCATCACTCCCGCCCACCCCTGGATGATCGGATCGTAGGCCGGCTTGTCGGCGGCCGGTCCTTTGAAACCATAGCCCGCGATCGAGCAGTAAACGATACGCGGGTTGCGCGCCGCGACTTCCTCATAGCCAACGCCAAGCCGCTTCATCACACCCGGCCGCACATTCTGAATCATGATGTCGGCCTGCTCGGCCATCTTGAGCAACACATCGGCGGCGCCGGCGCGTTTGAGATCGAGAATCATCGCGCGCTTGTTGCGGTTCCAGTTGAGGATTCCAATCGGCACGCCGTTGCGCGTCCTTTGTGCAATGGTGCGCGATACGTCGCCCTCGGGCGGTTCGATCTTGATCACGTCGGCGCCGAGGTCGGCCAGCATCATGGTGCAGAACGGTCCCGACACCACCATGCTGCAATCGAGAACGCGAACATCCTTGAGCGGGCCCATCGATGCCTCCTCAACCGAGCTTATATTGCATGTGCTCGCGCGCAGACAACCCGCGATCGTGAACGAGTGGAATCATCACTTGGATGCGGCCGGATCGACGGGGAAACGGCGCGTGTCGATCGCGATGGCCCTAAGCCGAGAGGTCTGCGCCTGGATGGCGCGGCTGCGCCGCATCCGCTCGAGCGAAAGCGGCAGCCGATAGGTCCAGTTCGAATCGCCGACTGTGCCGGGCCGATTGACGCGCGCGCTCCAACCAAAGAGATCCTGCACCGGGATGATGGTGAGTGCCGCGGGTGACGCGTAGAGCGCCTCGAGAATGGCGAAGCGCGCATCATGATCGAGCATCGCACGCGGGCTGAAGCGCTCGGCTAGTCCCAGAGCCGTCAGGAGGTCGGCGCGCTCCCTGACCTTCTGTTCGCGCCACCAAAGCGTGATCGGCTCGGTGTCATGCGTACCGGTCGTCGCCAACGCGACTTCGGGATAAGTCGCCGGGCTTAAGTAGCGCTCTTCGGGCTGTCCCCAGTTGGTCTTCTCCCATTGCAGGACCTTATAGCCGGGAATTTCCATCGCGGTGAGTGACACGCGCACCCAGGGCGGCACCGTGCCGAGGTCCTCGGCGATGATCTGGCTTTGTCCCGCCTCCTCCTTGATCGCGCGCATGATGAACTCGCCCTGGCGGCGCTGCTCGTCCTCCTCCTTGGGAATGAACTCGCCGGGGGCGTTGGGATCGGACGACTGGAGCGGAAAGTTAAAGGTGCGATAAAGCCCGACCACGTGGTCGATGCGAATCAGATCGAACATCGCGCTCGCATGACGGAGGCGCGTGCGCAGCAGCTTGAATCCCCCCTCGCCCATCTTCCACCAGTTCGGGAGCGGCAGTCCCCAGCGCTGGCCGCGAGGATTGAAGCCGTCGGGGGGAGCGCCGACGGTGCGCGTCAGATCGAAGTCACCCTGATGCTGCCATACCTCAGCGCTGTCGCGGCCGGGCGAGAACGCCAAATCCCCGCCGAGCAACGCGCCGCGGCTCTTTGCGTAGGCACGGACGTCGTTCCACTGCCGATGCGCGAGGAACTGGAAGTAGCTGAACATCTCAACCTGGTCTGCGAGTTCGCGCCGCGCCGCCTCGAGCGCGGCTGGATCGCGGCGCGCGATCTCTGCGGACCACGTTTCCCACGACGTCCAGTTGTATCGTTCCTTGAGCGCGCGGAAGAGCGCGTAGTCGTGAATCCAGTCGGCGTTGTCCGCCGTGAAACGATCGAGCGCGTCGCCGTCCTCTCGTCCGCCGCGAGCGTGTGTGGCCTTCCACGAGCGCTCGAGCAGCGCGATCTTCTCCCGACGCATGATCTGCCACGGCACGACGCGTCGGTCTTTTCCTACGGTCTCGCGCGCGCGACCCTGCACGACGCGCCCGACGCCGGGCAAGCCCTGGACGCCAATAAATGTCGGATCGATCGCGAGCACGCTGAGCGCGCTGTAGGGACTGAGCTGGCCCGGCGCGGTTTCGTCAATCGGCAGGAGCTGGATGATGCGATGGCCGGCGGACAGCGCAAAGTCGATCATGGCGGGCAGCCCCTGGATGTCGCCACGGCCGATATCGTTGCGGGTGCGGATCGAAAAGAGCGGGATCAGAACTCCGGCGGAACGGGGCAGCATCTCAGGATAATTCCGGCTCTGTCCCGCCGCGAGCGCGGGCAGCGCTGCTTCTATTTTGGCGTTGCCCGCGTGTTAAAGGCTAGACCTCGACGCGCGCGACGAGCCGCCATACGCGCGGATTGCGGATGGTCGCCTCCTCGTCGCGCACCAGCTCGCGTCCAATTGGCGAGCGGTAGGCGTCGCGCAACGCCTCCAGCGAGTCAAAGGTCAGAATCGCGACGCGGTAGCGATCGGCACTTTTCGGATCGAGCTTGCCAATCATGTAGTTGCGGAGACCCGGCAACTGTTTGGCGATTCCGACGTGGGTGCCAAGATAGTGACGCTCGGCCGGGTCGGCGCCGCCGCTTTGCTCGAGGTCGAATTCGGCAACCATCGTGAGGCACGCCTGCCCTGGCTTTCGCGAATCGAACGGCACGATCGTTTCGCCGGTTATTAGATGTGACGTCGTCTCCGTTAGATGCGCTCGCGTATCAGCGATGAGGTCCGGCATCACCGGCGACTTGGCTCCCGCAGCCGAAGCCTCGGCGCTATCGAAACCGAGTATCGCGGCGCGATAACGCTCGGGAGCTTTGCCGCCGACCGGCGTCGCACGGCCGGTGTAATAGAAGCGGAGTCCTGGAAGCCGCTTCGCGAGCGCGACGTGATGATCAAGGTA